>JAQCTH010000003.1 GCA_027686065.1 Clostridiaceae bacterium AF10-41 | reverse complement strand
ACTTCTGCTGATAATAAGGCTAATTTAGTTATTCATGATTCCATTGGAAGAGTTTTAGGGAACGCAGTTAATAACCTTTAAGAAAAACAAAGGTGCTGTCGCGTTATAAACCTCTCCCTGTCAAGTAGACAGTTGAAAAAATAAAAATAATTTATATAGCTAATCACGTTTGTGGTTAGCTATATTTTATGCTACAGATTCTAATAAATATTTTCTATACTCTAGTGGTGTCATAGAGTTAAGACGTTTTTCATTTCAGTTACATCTGTAAGCCATTTCTCACCGAATTTATTAGAATTAAAATTCCTATTTAAAGTATTTTTCGCTGCTACTTGCGGTGTTGTTTTCTTGTAATTTTTTCTTCCTACGACAAACAGATTTTAAATTCATAATTGACATAAGTCTGTAAATTCTTTTCTAATTTACATGAAACTCATTTTCACGATTTAACTTAGTTGTCATTTGCCTATATCCTAGTATTCCTTGTTTTTCCTCATAAGCATTTTTTATTGACGGCAGTAATTCTTGATTGAATTGTTCATTGCTACTTTCGTCACGGTTTAGCCATTTATAGTACGCAAATCGTGCAATACCAGCAAATTCACATAATTCTATTATAGGAAATACTTTTTTAATATTTAACTCTTGTATTGTAATGTATATTGATTCGTTTCTTACTTGGCTTAAAATCGTCTCCTTTCTACTTCATCGAGCTTTTTTAGGAATTCTATCTCCATTAGTTGTCTACGATTTTCAGCTTCAAGTAGCTTATTTTTAGCTTTTAACTTTTCCAACTCAAACATTTCACTTTCTTTTTTGCGTTTACCACCACCGTCCTGTAAAGCTTCTATACCTTTTGTTTGGTATTTCTTTATCCAAGAATAGACTTATTAGTAAGATACTTTATATTATTCCAAAACCTTTATAAATAGCAATCCATCTTTGAATACTCTGATAAACAATACCAATTTTGTTAATTAGCAAGTTAACTCCACTATAAATCATATTTGTTAATCCACATCCAGAAAATGTCCCTAAAGCTATTCCAAAGGAAGAGCCCCTAGTCCATGCAGCTATTAAAATATAAATCCCTGCAAAACCTACATATAACACAAGCTGAACGCACCATAATGCAATCATTTGAGTGTCAAAATAAAATACAATATTACCTTTCCCAAATATTACAGCAGCTATTTATATACCAATAAAACTTACAGTAAACATTGCTATAGTATAAACTGTCACCAATAAAAATTTAGATGTTGCTAAATGAGATTTGTCCTTCTATAGACTTAACAAAACCATTTTTATATTCTGCTGCAATATATACTGATATAATTATTGCCCACATAATTAATAATATTTGATTTGAAAGTGTTGATGTAAATTCACTACAAATATTTATAGATAAATTACTCTCTTCAACTATTGTTCCTATGTAAATACTTATGAAGCTAAAAATCCCCTAAAGAGTCTTTATATTTATAAACTATCAAACCAGCTAAAACTAATATAATAATTGATGTCATTGTTACTGCATTAAACTTTATTAAGTCTAAAGAATAAGATAATAAAACTGAAGTAATTAATTTTGATACAGCAGCTACACCAATAAATTTATATGTATTTATCCCTGCAACCCCTGCTCCAACACAGATTACTTCATCAGGTAATATAGGTAAAATAAATATCATTAATATAACTAACATCTCATTCTTTTGTATAAATTTATTAAATTTTTCTAGTTTCTTTTCATCTACTAATTTATTTACAATAGCTTTTCCTGCATATTTAGATGCAAAGAACATTGATATTATTCCAAGAAAAGTTCCAATAAATCCAATAGTTGCTCCACTTTTTGAACCAAAAAGTGAACTTCCTCCCATTATTGTAACTGGTTCAGGTAAAGGCAATATTATAGGTTGTAAAAAACATACTAAGAAATATATTAATTTTGCTTTTTCCTTATACAAACTTAATAAACTTTCAAATCCATATTCATTAACTAAAGTAACTATCTTAGTTAAGAAAAAAGCTGCTATTAATCCTATTGCTAAAACTAACATAACAATAATTATTTTTTTTATAAATTTGCTACGATCTTTTCTTACCATACCTTCATTCCTCCAAATTAATGTTTTTTTAAATAATAAAAAGCTCCTAATGATATTGCTAATGTTAGCATTGCTAAATAACATTTATTTAAAAACAATACTAAAAAAATTAATATTATAGTTAATTGCATAACTAATTATCCCTTCTCTCACTTAACTTGTTTATATATTAATAGAAAGGATTTAAACAATTATATATAAAAATATTAATATTTCTTAATACTTTAAAAATGAAAAAAACATAGCCTTATTTTAGCTATGCTTTTTTTAATGTAATACTAAATTTTATATTTTCATTTTCTTTTTCTACTTCAATACTACCATTATGAAGCTCTATAATTCTTTGAACTATTGCTAATCCAAGACCAGTCCCTTCTTTATTCCTAGACTTATCTTGCCTATAAAATCTCTCAAAAAACTTCTCTATATCATCTTCCACTAAACCTGCACATTTATTAATAAAAGATATTTTTACATTATCATCAACAACATTTACTGAAACAATAAACTTAGAATCTGAATCTGCATATTTTTCTGCATTTCTTATTAGATTCTCAAAAACTCTAAACATTTTTAATGGATCAATATTGCAAAATAACTCATTATAAGAATTATTAAGTTCAACTTCTATGTTTCGTTTACTAAAATTAATAATATTTTCTCCAACTGTCTGATTTAATAACATAGATATATTAATCCTGTTTTCTTCAAATTTTATATCATTTCCTGTTAACTTAGTATATTCAAACAACTCATTAACTAATGATTTAAGTCTTAAACTTTTATTGTATGCTATTTTAATATATTTATCCCTTGTCTCTTCATTAATATTATCTCTACTCAATAGATCTAAATACCCAACTATTGATGTTAATGGCGTTTTTAAATCGTGAGAAATATTAGTTATTAACTCATGCTTATTATCTTCAATATTCTTTTCTCTCTTTATTCTATCTCCAAGTTCTAGAGACATATCATTTATACTTTTGCAAAGATCAGAAAGTTCATCTCCACCCTTTACTTCAATTGTCTTTCCAAATCCCTCTTTTTTTATCTTCTTTACTTCTGTTGTTAAGAACTTAATATATTTTACCTTTCGATTAACAAGGAATACAAATGTTACTAGAAATATTCCAATACCTATTACAATTACTACAAATCCCATATTCACTGAAATCAAATGATTATTGGCAATATACTTAGGTACATTAGGTACTATATTTTCAACAATTCTAAATAAAATAAACATTCCTTCAAATGTTACAAAAAGTGTTATTAAAAGTGATAAAAATAAATAAATACTGATTTTATCAAAATTGATTTTTCTAAAAGCCTTACTATTAAATATTATTATTGATAGTAAAAATACACTAAGTGCACTGGCATTAATAATTATATTTTCTCTACTTGGCCAATCACTATTTATAAATTCGATATTTTGTTCATTTGCCATTATGGCACTTCCCTCTATTAAAACTATTTGAGCTAAGAAAATACCAACTAAAATACCTAGAATTAAATTATACTTATTCTTTCTTAAGTTTATCATATCTTATACCCTACTCCCCAAACAGTTTTTATATATTCAGGGTTCTTAGAATCTTTCTCTATTTTCTGTCTAAGTTTAGTAATATGAACCATCACAGAAGTATCTGCAACTGCAAACTTCTCTCTCCAAATAGACTCATAGATTTTATCTACACTAAATACAACATTTTTATTTCTTGCAAGTAACTCTAATATCTTATATTCAGTAGGTGTAAGACTTTTTTCTTCACCACAAACTGTAACTCTATGCATTTCTGTATCTATTTCTAAATCTCCTATTTTAATAATACTTTTACTGCTATTATTAAAAACTGTATCCCTTCTAAGTTGTGCCTTTACTCTTGCAATAAGTTGCATAGAACTAAACGGCTTTGGAATATAATCATCTGCCCCTAAAGTAAGTCCTTGAATCATATCAATTTCTTCACTTTTTGCAGTTAAAAATATAATTGGCATAGTGTATTCTTTTCTTATATTTATTAGTGTTGTTGTTCCATCCATCTTAGGCATCATTATATCTAAAATTACTAAATCATAGTCTTTCTCATTTACAGCTTTCATTGCTTCTTCTCCATTCGAAACTGTATCTATCTGAAATCCTTCTGATTTTAAATATATTTCTACTAAATCCCTGATTTCTTTATCATCATCTGCTACTAATATTCTTCGATTCATAGCTACCTCCATTACATCTTAAAACATAAGCTGGTGGAATATTTCTCAAAACCCTTTTATGCTCTATTTTACAAAAAAAATTTTTTATATACTTTTTCTTAAAAAGTGTATATTGAAAAGTAATAAATTGTCCAGACGCTCCTATAACTTCACTTGTTTTATTTAATATTGTATTGCTCATTGTTTCTGGAAGAGAAGCAAAAGGTAGTCCTGATATTATATAATCTACTTTCTTTATTGAATACCTTTTTATAATATCCTTAATATTTTCTGCACTATCATTTAATATAATAACATTTCTTTTATATCCATATAAATTTTTTAAAGTATTATAAAATTCATTATTTATTTCAATTAATATTATAGTAGTTGTGTCTTTCGCCCTTGATAAAATTTTTTCAGTAAATGCTCCAGTTCCTGGGCCATATTCAACTATACATTCAGTCTTTTCAAAATCTATAGAATTTATCATCTCATATGCAAGATATTTACTGCTTGATGCTATAGCGCCTACTTTCCTTGGATTTTTAATATATTCTAATAAAAACATTTATATCATTCCCCTCAAATATTATTTTCTACAAAGTATAAAAATAAATACTTAAGCTGGTACTTATAAAATTATTAATTAATATTAATAATTTTATAAGTGGGTTTACATCCATCCCTCCTCAGAATCAGGTATTCCAGACTTTAGAAGTGCTAATGGACTTTTTAATGAAAAGCTTAATATAACCTTTACTCCTGAACAATTAGTTTCTCATAGCTTTTATATTAGATATCCTGAGGAATTCTTCAATTTTTACAAAGCTAAACTTATTTATCCTGAAGCTAAGCCTAACAAAGCTCATATAGCATTAGCTAAGCTTGAAGAAATAGGAAAATTAAGGGCAGTTATAACTCAAAATATAGATGGACTTCACCAAAAAGCTGGAAGTAAAAATATTTTTGAATTACATGGATCTGTATTAAGAAATTACTGTATCAGCTGTAATGCCTTTTATGATGAAAAATTTATCCTAGAATCAAAAGAAGTTCCTACTTGTACAGAATGTGGTGGAAGAGTTAAACCTGATGTTGTTCTTTATGAGGAAGGTTTAGATGATGCTACTATTAGAGGTGCTATTGAAGCTATATCTAAAGCAGATACTTTAATAATTGGCGGTACTTCACTTATTGTTTATCCTGCTGCTGGACTTATTAATTACTTTAGAGGTAAGAATCTTATTCTTATAAATAAGAGCACAACTTCTGCTGATAATAAGGCTAATTTAGTTATTCATGATTCTATTGGCAAAGTTTTAGAAGAAGCAGTTAATAATCTATAATAAAAGAGTATATAGTTCTATAAATTTAGAACTATATACCCTTTTATAAATATTTTGCCAAACAATAAATTATAATAGCTTGCTGCACACTTAATAAGCATTTTTTAAATTCATATCCCACAAAATATTTTGAATCTATTACATCTTCTGATACTTCTTCTCCTCTATAAAATGGTGGACAAGGATTTAATATTGCCCCTTCATTTGCCATACTCATTAATTCCTTAGTTATCTGAAAGTCTTTAAGATATGATGAAAAACTAGCTGGAAGAGAATCTGTACAAATTATATCTTTTCCCCTAACTGCTTCAATTATATTATCGTAAACTTTTATTCCGTCAATTTCATATCCATCTGCAGTACTTTGGCATAAATTAAATCCCATAACCTCAGAAGCTTCCTTCCAAGCCAGTCCAATATTACCCTTTACTCCACAAAATAAAAACTTATCATTAGTGAAATCTTCTCTGATTTTAGAAAGTGCATACATATCTGAAATCATTTCACAAGGATGATTTATATCCGTCATTGCGTTAATTACTGGTACATTTGAAAATTGTGCAATTTTTTCTATAACTCTAATATCTTTATGTCTTACAATTACAACATCAGCCCAATTATTAATATATCCACATACATCCTTTAGATTCTCCTTTTTATCTAGTGTTTCAGTAGGAAATAATATTGTTTGACCACCTAATAAATATATTCCTTTCTCAAAGGTAACTCTTGTTCTAATACTAGAACTTGGAAAAAACAAAACAATAGTCTTACCCTTTAATATTTGATTATACTTTCCCGCTTCTACTTCATCTGCGATTCTAAAAATATCATATATATCTCTTGATTTATAATCAGTTAGTCTTATTAAATTTTTCATTTACATACCCTTTCCCCAACCTGTATTATATACTTTTTTATGACTTTATTGAATTCTATTCAATATCCTTCCACCACTTTTCTTGGTAATTTAAATATTTATCTAAATATACAGTTTCTCCAATTTTAGGGGTAATTACCTCAGTATCAAGCTTTTCAGAAGCTTTTACAAATCTTTCTACTGAGTCATCCCAACCATGATCTGATAATACAAAGGCTCCCCAATGAATTGGAATAGCCTTTTTAGCTCCTAATATCTTTGAGGCCTCAGCTGCTTCTTCTGGAAACATGTGACTGCTATGCCACTTCATATTATACTGTCCATTTTCCATAATAGCGAAATCAAAGTCACCATACCTTTCACGTATTTCCTTAAAATGTCCCCCAAAACCACTATCGCCACTTTCATAAACTTGGTAGTTTTCATTCTTTAATACCCAAGAAGCATAAAGTGTCCTATTAATATTGAAGCCTTTTCTATTAGAAAAATGTCTAGCTGGAGTACATGCTATTGTTAATCCATTCACTTCCATTTCTTCCCACCATGCCATATCTTGAATCTTACTTTCATCAATATTCCAACGCTGCAAATGTTTATTTACTCCTAGTGGTACTATATATTTGCTTACTTTACTATCAAGTTCTTTAATTGATTTCATATCTAAATGGTCATAATGGTCATGAGAAATAATTACTATATCTATTTCAGGTAATTCTTCTATTTTTATTGATGCTTCACTAAAACGTTTTGGCCCCATAAAAGAAATAGGTGATGAACGTTCAGAAAATATAGGATCAATAAGAATATTCATTTCATTCATTTGAATTAATAAACTCGAATGTCCAAACCACGTTACTGCAAATTCCTCTTTTGACGTCTTGCTAATTGACGGATTTGCTGATGGTACTATTCCTTTTGGAACTTTTTCTTTCTTTGATACAGGATTATCAGTAAATTCATTTTTTATTTCATATTCTGATGGATATATAAACCTTCCATTTACATAGTTTTCTGCACGTTTTTCATAATCACTTTTATCTTCTTTTGATATTCTCCCTCCAAATATAGGGTTAATATATATAAACAATGTAATTGCTGTAATTAATATTAATATAACTTCTACTATCTTCAATGCTATTTTCACCAACTTCTTTTTTTGCATTATTAATTTCTCCTTAAGTAATTTCAAAGTATCTAATTAATTCTTTCTATTTTATAATTATTATATTCTAAAATGCCCCTGAAAATATTATATAATATTTTCAGGGGCATTTTTCATCATTATTAAAATTTATATTATAACTTTTTTTCTATCCTATTTCTTATATCTTCCATTCGCTTGTCTAAAGCAGCACTGACTTCTGAACATTCCACTAATTCTCTCTCTAGAAATTCAATTTCTTCTGAAGCAATGTTTTTCTTATATTTCAATTTATGCTCTAGGCTTGCCCAAAAATCCATAGCTATTGTTCTAAGTTGAACTTCTACCTTCATATATTTCTTTTTATTCTTTAAGAAAATTGGTACTTCTATAATTAAATGTAAGCTTCTGTATCCACTTCTTTTAGGATTTTTTATATAATCCTTTCTTTCTATCAGTCTAATATCATCTTGATTTAACAAGCAATCTGCCAACATATAAATATCTTCTGGAAAGGAGCAAATTACCCTTACCCCTGCAACATCATTTATATTTTCTTCTATTGATTGTAATGAAAAGGATAGCTCCTTCCTTTTAAGCTTTTTCAAGATGCTTTCATTAGATTTTAGTCTAGATTTTATAGTTTCTATTGGATTTCTATCATATTGTACTGAAAATTCTTCATTTAATACATTGAACTTAGTTTCAACCTCCATTATCGCACAGCGATAGTAAGTCATTAATTCGTTTACTGGTCTTATATTTTCCTGCATTGCTGATAAAAAATCATCAGTAATTATTTTTTCCATAATTAACTTTTCTCCAAACTCCCTAAGCATATAATCATCCCTCACATTGTAATATAATATATTCTTATATTAACATTATATAAGAATAAACGCATCTTTCTTAACTATATTTTAATAATTAAGTGTATTATATTTGTATAGAATTAATTGTAAAATATTCATTTTACAGTATATATTTTGATATGTAGGAATGACAAATAAAAGCTGGTATTCACTTATCTTTTATTCCTTATTTTTTATCAATTTATCTTTAATAATATATCTTGGTCTAGCCTTAGTTTCATTATATATTTTTCCTATATACTCACCTATAACTCCTAATGAAAGAAGTTGTATTCCTCCTATCATCCAAATGGATATTGTTAAAGACGTCCATCCTGTTGTAGTTCTACCAAAAAATTTTACTGATAAGGAATATACTAATGCTACTAAACTAAGTATAAATATAGAAAATCCTAAAGTTGAAATTATTCTTATAGGCTTTATACTAAAGGATGTTATACCATCCCAAGCAAAGGCTAGCATTTTTTTTAAGGGATATTTAGACTCTCCTGCAAATCTTTCATGCCTTTCATATTCAACAATGGAATACTTATATCCAATTAACGGTACTATTCCTCTTAAAAATAAGTTAACTTCTTTAAATTCACTTAAACCTTCTAAGGCCCTTTTGCTCATAAGTCTATAATCTGCATGATTATAAACAACATCTACACCTAGTTTATTCATAACCTTATAGTAACCAAGTGCTGTTGTTCTTTTAAAGAAAGTATCTGTTTTTCTTGAACTTCTAACTCCATAAACCACATCACTTCCAGTATAATATTCCTTAACAAATTCATCTATTACATCAATATCATCTTGTAAATCTGCATCTAAAGATATAACCATATCTGCATGTTCTTTTGCTGTCATAAGTCCTGCTAATAATGCATTTTGATGACCCTTATTCCTGGAAAGATTAACGCCACTAAATATTTCATTTTCTTCATATAAATTCTCAATTATATCCCAAGTCTTATCTTTTGAGCCATCATTCACAAATAATATCTTGCTCTTTTCTGATATATATTTATTTTCTATCATTGAATTCATTTTTTCTAGAAGCCTGCTACTTGTTTCTGTTAAAACTTCTTCTTCATTATAACAAGGAATAACCAAGTATAATATCTTATTCATAATACCCCTCCTAATTATCCTAACCTTAATCTACCTTATTTGTATTTGCATAATAGTTATTTTTTATTATCTTATCTGCAATATCATAAGCTTCCTTCAGCATTATTTCTTCTTCTTTAGATGGATTTCCTATTACTATTCCATCCTTTATAACCGTAGCATCTCTTTTAGTTGTAAGTAAATTTCTTCCCATACAATAATCCTTTGTATCTACTCCTAATAAATAAGATACTGTTGGAACTATATCTATTTGTCCCCCATTAACATCTATAGTCTTTTCTTTTATATCCTTGCCATATATTATAAGAGGAACTTTACTGTCTTTTTCTTTCCACCATTCTCCTGGAATATTTGAAGCTTCTACATCTTCCATATAATATTTATGCACTCCTCCATGATCCCCGTATATTACAACTATTGTATTGTCTAATAAATTATATTTTTCCAATAAACTAAAAAATAATCCAATTTGTTTATCTGCATAGTTGACACTTTGAAAATAGCCACCTAATTTATTTTCATCTAACTCTTTAGGTAAATCTAATTCCCTATACTTTTCAGCTATGTCAAAAGGTCCATGACTTGTTAAAGTGGGAATAACCGCAAAAAATGGTGATTCTAATTTTGAAAGTTTTTCACTAAATTGAGTATATAAACTTCTATCTGATAGACCAAACCCAGCATATTCATCTATTTTATATTGTCTTATGTCCCAAATCTCATTATACCCTGCCGCTGACTTACCAGCTTCTGCCCAATTCCAATCTCCTGCTCTTTCTGCATGACTTAAAATTGTATTATATCCTTGCTCACCTAGGAGTCTTGGTAATGATTTATACTTTACTTCTGGATATTCTAAATATGTTATAACATCTCCTAAGGGTAATACTCCTGAAGCTGCCATCATATCCATATCAATACTATTTCCCGCATTATTTTGCTCGTGGATATTACTGAAATATAAACTTTCCTTTATCAAATTATTCAAATTTGGTGTTATCTCTTGATCATAAATTTTATTATTTATAACAAAATTTTCTAATGATTCAATTTGAAGAAATACAACGTTTTTCCCCTTTGCTATTGCTTTATATTCATTGTCTTCAGTTACTTCTTTATTCCATGATAACCATTTATCAATTTCTTCTATTTCATTATTATTCACCTTATTATTTACTTTCTTTAATGTCTTATACGCTTCATATAAATGATCTCCTATAGGTGATCTATTAGAAAACCTTTGAGCTGGACTCCATGAAGCCTGCCAATCATTCTGAACAAACTTTATTCTTCCATCTAAGACTCCCTTTATATCAAATAAATAATGATATGAAGCCACTATTGTTATTGAGGCTATAACTCCTATTAAAGCAACTTTAATATTTCTTTTAAACTTTGCTATATATTGATTTTTTTTATATTTATATATTAGTACTGGAATATCTATTATATAAAATATATCTATTAATGATGGGTTTATTAGACTTCCATTTAGAGGATTGAAATTATCCTTGAAAAATAAATACTTAAGTTCTAATACATAGCCTGTCCCTCTATATGCCCATATATCAGAAATAATTAAAATTGAATATATTATATCTATAATAATTAAATATCTTACTTGTGATTTACCTTTAAGCATTAAACTTGGAAATATAATTATTCCTAATATGGCCAAGTGTGGTAGCATTAATCTTACATCCACCGATACTCCATATAAACTAAATCCACTATTTGAAGAACTCATAAAAGTTAAAATCAAGCTTTTTATATATAAGATAATAACTATTATAATTGCCCAAAATATTCTTTTGTCTATTTTCTTCATTTAAACCACTTTCTCCAATTTATCATTTTCATTAAACTTTTTTGTATTTTTTTTATTTAATAAAAAGTTTATTCCTTCTATTGCCAAAATTACAAATACCCATGAAACAATATAAGAATATCTTCCTTGCTCTTCAGTTATTAAATACATAAGACCATATCCATATAATATTATATAGAATAAATTCATCTCTTGGTTTTCTTTATTATTTTTCCTATTTAATATTCCTAAAAATATAAGTATCATTATAAATGTATAGATAATTTGTGGAATTTCTTGTGAAACGTCTACTATTATATCCTCATCTGGAACATCTGACTTTGTCCAAAGAGTCCCTTCAAAATCTCCTACACTCCACTGTAATGCAAACTTTTTAATATAAAATCCTATAAGCTTTAGAGGTGGTGTTGTAGTTAATCTTTCTTTTATAATTTCTTCACTTGCTTCTGTTATTTCTTCATAATCATAATTATATTTTTCTACAATAGATGCATCTTCTTTATTCCATCTCCCATGATTTTCTATATTAGTCCCCTTTAATACATTAGTTATTTTAGGCTCACTACCCTTCCATAATGGAAATTCTGTTATTTTTAAATTTTGAAGTGTGGAACTTACTAAAAATAACAGTATAAAATATGGAATAGTATATAATGTTATATTTCTTATTTTAGTAGCTATTTTATCTTTAGAATAAATTAGTATATACATTGCATATGCAATTATTATTATTACTGCTACCATCCTAAATAAATTTCCTAATGATAAGCTTAATCCTGATAAAATAAGATAATATTTATTTTTTTTCCCTCTAAGAACAAGTATAAACATATATACACTAAATAAATATAATGGTATTGCTATATTTTCCGTGCAAAAAACTCCTGTATATGTTACAAGAGGTGGAAATACTGTAGCTAATGTAGCCGCATAAATTCCTTTTTTATTTGAACTGAATATTTCTTTTACTATTAGATATATGATGTAAATTGTTAAAATGCTTAAACCTAAATTAACAAATTTCATCATTAAAAGATTATTAGCTGGAAATATTTTAATCATTAGAGCCATATAAAATACCATTATTGTTAAGTGTGGAAACCTAGCTATATACGAAGTTCCCCAAAACATGCTTGTGCTACCATTTAAAACTTCTTGTGCACTCCCATAAATAACTCTAAAGTCTGATGTTGGGACACTATCTACGTTCAGTAACCATAAAATCCTCAACACAAGTCCACAACATAATATTAAAAATAATTTCTTTTCATATTGTAATTCCTTTTTTAAAATATAAAATTCTACTGATATTACACATGCTAATATTAAAAATACTATTATGAAGTTTTCAATAAAATTTTTGTTATCAACAAAAATATGTGAAAGAAAAGTAGCTCCTATACTACAAGCTATAATTATTATAACCAATACTTTTAATACTGATAAAAAAGCTGTAGTAAACCTTTCTTTAAAGTTTTCCAAATCATGCACCTCCAAGAAATTATATAAATATTTAAGATTTTATTATATATTTATATATATTTTATTTACTAAATAGCAACAAACAAATTATATCATACATATTTTACATAAGGAGCGTAAATATGTATTTAAATGTAAATATCCTAATTTTAAACCTATACACCTTTTTAAATATTGCTTAATAAACTTAATGAAATTCTTAATAATATGTTAATAATATCTTAATATATATTTCTTAAGCATATCTTATATAATTCTTAACTATATCTTATATAAATCAAAATTCTTTTTATATTTATTCTGATACTCTATATTAGATGTATTAAATTTATTTGAAATAAAATTTATCCCTTCTATTGCCAAGATTATAAATATCCATGAAATAATATAAGAGTATCTTCCTTGTGACTCAGTTACTAAATACATAGCACCATATCCACACAATATTATGTAAAGCAAATTTATTTCTTGACTATCTTTATTATTCTTTCTATTAAAAAACCCTATAAATATAAGTATCATAACGCCTAAATAAACAATTTGTAAAACTTCTAATGAAACATCTACCTTTATATCCTCCTCTGGAACCCCTAGTTTTGTCCAATAAACTCCTCCAAAGTCTCCTTCATTCCATTGAAAGGCAATCTTTCTAATATAAAACTTTACTAATTCTAATGGTGGAGTTTTAGTTAATCTTTCCTTTATAATTTCTAAACTAGCATCTTGTATTTTTTCATAATCATAATTATATTTTTCTACAATAGCTGCATCTTCTTCGTTCCATCTACCATTACTTTCTAAGTTACTTCCTTTTAATATACTTGTTATCTTAGGTTCACTTCCTTTCCTTAATGGAAACTCTGTTATTTTTAAGCTTTGTAATGTACAACTAACTATAAATAAAAATACAACATATGGAACTATATAAAGTGTTATATTTCTTAATTTATAAATTATTTTATCTTTTGAATAAATTAATATATATATTGCATAGGCAATTGTCATTATTGTAGCTACCATCCTAAATAAGTTTCCTAGTGATAGCATTAAACCTGCTAAAATAAAATAATATTTGCTTTTTCTTTTTTTAATTGCAAGTATAAACATATAAGTGCTTGTTAAATATAATGGTATAGCTATGTTTTCTGTGCATAAAACTCCTGTATAAGTTATAAGAGATGGAAATATAGATGCTAACGCTGCTGCATAAATACCTTTTTTCTTTGAATTAAATAATTCTTTAGCTAACAGATATATAATGTAAATTGTTAAGACACCTAAAGCTAAATTAAATGATTTCATCATTACTATATTATTAGTTGGAAATATCTTTATCATAAAAGCCATATAAAGTACCATAATTGTTAAATGAGGAAACCTTGCAATATATGAATGTCCCCAAAACATACCTGTATTACCATCTAAGAATTCTTGTGCACATTCATAAATAACACTAAAATCAGATATTGGAATACTTTTTACATTTAACAACCATAAACCTCTTAACATAAATCCACAAATCAATATTAATTTTATTTGTTTTTTATAACATATATTCTTTTTTATAACATAAAACTCTACTGCCATAACACTTAATAAAATAGCTCCTACTATTATAGAGCTTTTATTAAAACTTTCAATATATTCACTACTGGTCACCATAACTACTATCATTAGCACTTTCAATGTTGTTAAGAAAAATGTAGTGAATTTCTCCTTAAAATTCTCCAAACCTTACCCCTTTCTAGTCTATAAGATACTGATAAACATTCTATTTTTCTAATAACATAAGTAAAAATTATAATTTACTTACAAGAGTTACTATCTCCCCTAATGAATAACCCTTTAATTTTATGTTAGTTCATATTTATTAAGGATTTATTAAGAAATATGGAATATATAATTAATAGTTGATTAACATTTATTACAGTGATTGGTTATTTTTTATAAAATTTATATTCATAATAATTCTTATATAACTAAAAAGAGCTACTTGTTTAAGTTATGTTTAAACAAATAGCTCTTCTGCTATTTCAGGGAAAGCTCTTGCTAATGAAATATCTGACTTCTCCCATTAAGAATTCTTTAAGCCCTCTACTAGGCTGCTGCTTCTGAAGTTGCTTTTGATGATTGTCCGCCTGTATTTGAATATATCTCTGTATCAAATCCTAGAACATTAACATTTTCGCCTGATGCTAAAACGTGATCTAAGCCACCATATCCGATATCATAAGCCCATCTATTGTCTTTGCTTTTCTCGTATATTTACTAATCCTCCTTATAATTATTATATTCACTACTCTATATAAAAAATTTTTTTGATCTTTATAATAACTTAAGTATTTGCATCGCCATGTTCTGTTATTCGTTATTATTTTTACCAAGTTATAAAAAAATAATAAGTAGGAGAAATTCTCCTACTCTAAAATTTTACCATTTCAATTGCTTTTTCATTTCAATTACAAGGATATGTGATTTTTTCTTTGATTTAATATTTATATCTTCTTCTATTGTTTCTAGTGCATCTCTTTCATCTAATTCTAAATCATTAATAATTGAATTTCCTTCTATTTGAACTAAATAAGCCTGTCTGTTAGGGCCAACTTGAAAATCTATTTCATTTCCTTCATCTAATTCAACTACATAGAAGTTGGCATCCTGATTAACTTTAATAGGAGCATCTCCTTCTTTGTTTGAAACTATATTAAGCCATTTATTTTTTCTATCTTCCCATTGAAATCTATAATCACCATAAGCTGGTTTATAATCCTTTTTATCTGGAACTACCCATATTTGAAGTAATCTTGCAGTTTCATCACCAAGATTATGTTCACTATGATATACTCCTGTTCCAGCACTCATATATTGAACTTCACCTCTATATATAGTGTTTTTATGCCCCATTGTATCTGCATGAGTTAATGCACCATTAATAACATAAGATACAATTTCCATATCCTTATGAGGATGAAAATCGAAACCTGTTCCAGATGCTATTAAATCATCATTTATAACTCTTAATACACCAAAATTCATATTATCTATATTAAAATATTCTGCAAATGAAAAATGAAATATACTATTAAGCCATCCTAAATTACTTTTTCCCATATTTCTATGGTCCAATTTTCTTAACATAATTAAAACCTCCCTTATATCAGTTTAGAGTTTACAGGGCACATCACAGTTGTTTTGATTTTATAGGTAATAGGTATCAGGTATCAGGGAACAAATACTAAGTGTAACCTATAATTAAAAATTAAGAAATATCTACTTCAAGGTAAACTTCAATATATAGGCTTTCATACTAAGTTCAGTTATCGCTACACTCAACTTCACTAAGTATTCAATGCCGCGTACATTATATGGTTTAGGTTTTGCGGAGCAATTTATATCATAACCTGTTCCCTGTTACTTTATTACAAAAACTGTCAACTGTGCATTGTGAATTGTGAACTATGAATTATAAAAGTGCTTTACACTTTTATAAATTATTTTATAACTTTCACTCTTTCTTCTATTGATGTAAATTCCTTTTCCCCTGCTGGAGCAGTTCCTTTACCAAATGGCATTTGAGCAACCATTTTCCAGCTACTTGGAAGATTGAATTCTCTCTTTACTTCCTCTTCTATTAATTCAGTATAATGTTGCAGGGTTGCTCCAAGTCCTTCCATTGATAAAGCAGTCCAAATTGCAAATTGTAACATACCTGAAGTTTGCTCTGCCCAAACTGGGAAGTTATCTTTATAAAGTGTAAATTGATTTTGTAATGCTTCTATAACATTAAAATCTTCAAAGTACAATACTGTTCCATATCCAGCTTTAAATGAGTTTACTTTTTGTTCTGTTGAAGCAAAATTTTCCTCTGGAACTATTTTTCTTAATGCTTCCATTGTGATATCCCATAGCTTATCATGACTTTCTCCTAATAATACAACTGCTCTTGAGCTTTGTGAATTAAAAGATGATGGTACATGTTTTACTGAATACTCTACTATTTCCTTAATCTTTTCATCTGATATTGGTGACTCCTTGCTTATTGAATATATACTTCTTCTTTCCTTTATTGCATCATAAAAATTTTTATTCATTTATATCATTCTCCTATCTTCTTTTCATTTTTTAATTAATTTTCATTTAGTGTTAATTATATAAGTATTAATTTGATGAAATTTATCAAGCAAAATAAATCCTATTACTTTAATGCTTTTCTTAAATGTATTAAATTATCTACTAATTCTCTTTTTGTATCTTCATCTAACTGAATAAATAGATTATCTAAGAAATCTTTGTGTTTTGGAAATATATCTGAAATAAATATCATACCTTTCTCCGTTAAAGAAACATAAAAGACTCTTTTATCCTTTTCGCATTTCCTTCTAACAACCAATTCCTTCTTTTCTAATTTATTTATCACATATGTTATTGTCCCACTAGTAACTAGAATTTTCTCAGCTACCTTTTGAACAGATTGGTCACCTTTATGATATAACATCTCTAAGACACCAAACTCACTAATATTTAACCCAAATTCTTCTACATTTTTTTCTATTTCAGAAAACATGTCATTATAAGTTCTAGCCATAGCAATAACTAGTTTTAAATTTATATCACTCATATATCCACCTACATTATCTTGATTTCAAGATAATTATAACTTTAAAATATCTTGAAGTCAAGATATTTTTTCAAAATTAATTATCTTCCCTCTTACCCCTATGCATTTATATAACTTTTCAATATACTTTTATATTATTTATTTATATCTATACGATCATTCTTAATTATTATTCGAAATTTTTTAAATAGTATAAAATAAAGTATTCTACACAAAATAGAATCGGAGGTGTGATAATATGGATATAACATTAACACAAAAGGAAAGACTATTGCTTGAGGATCAAAAAAGTCATGAGCAAATTTGCATAGAAAAATATACAAATTATGCAAATCAAGCTCAAGACCCTCAATTAAAACAAATATTCACTTTGCAAGCTCAAGATGAAAGAACTCATCTTGATAGCATTAATCAATTATTAAACGGCACAATCCCTCAAATGGGGCAGCAACAAAATCAAAATTCAAGCCAAAATATGGCTAATCAAAGTTCAGCTCCTAACATGAATAATATACAATCAAATACATCTAATGTGTCTGATGCTGATATGTGTAAAGACTTACTAATGACAGAAAAATATGTATCTGGAACTTATAATACTACAATTTTTGAATTTAGAGATACTAGGGTTCGTGATGTATTAAACCATATACAAAAAGAAGAACAAAAACATGGAGAAGCCATATTTCAGTATATGGAAAGTAAGGGACTATATAATCCTCAATAATTATATTTAAAAAAAGATATAAAAAAAATAAAAGTACATAAATCTCTAAATTGCATATTAGAGATTTATGTACTTTTAACTTATGTATTTTTATGTTTTACCCCTGGGGTCCAATTATTTTCCAATTATTTTCTGATATTATATATTTTTTAATGCTTCATTAATATTGTCTACATATTGAACTGATTCAGTCCAACCAGGTATTTCTTTTCCTAATCTCTTAAATTGAGATATAGTAACAACATTTCCTTTTGTAATAAAAATTCTCTTTTTAAAAGGTACATCCATATATCTTTGTAATAATATACCTAAAGCTTGTGCTACTTCTGGACTTGATGGTTTTAATTCTGCTGCGTCAATAATTAATGCATATTCTTTTGCAGGAAATGTTTTAGTTAACTCATCATAATCCTTTAAAAAAGCTGCTCCGTCCTCTGCACTAAAGAATCCAGATGCTTGTGCATGAAAAATCTTTTTTAGCTTGTCTGCATTTAATTGATAATTTGAATTTTTTCCTTGGTATTTTACCATAATAACTCCTCCTAATATTTTATTATATATTTCAACTAATATTAACTATCTATGTTGTTAATACTATATTAAAACCTAAATAACAAAACAGTGACTACAGACCCAGATCCCATAGATGATAAAGTGACATAATCATTTTTCTTAATTTTTCCTGATTTCAACGCTCTATCAAGTGCTATTATTGGACTTGTAGTTCCTGTGTATCCAAATTCATTTCCAATATAAGTTGTCCTATTTTTATCTATATCTAACTTTTCTAAAGTAAGTCTAGCATCTGGAATAGTAAATTGTGAAAAAATTAAATGATTTATATCTTTTGCTTTTATTTCATTATCTTCAGCTATTTGTTTAATTAAGTCTACCCATACATCTGAAATAAAATTCCCATCAAAAGGTTCCCAAGACCATTTTTTGTCATCTTCATTTTCTATTTTCCCTTTTATCACCTTGGAATATCCAGCCCTAGGCATAAGGATATTATTGCATTCTGCTGTTTGTGCTAAATGTATAGAATCAATAAATCCTCTCTTTTCATTCTCTTCTACTTTCTCTAAAACTACAGCTGCTGCTGCATCTCCAAAATTAGCATATGAAACTGAGTCATTTGGACTTCCTACTGAACTAAATAAAATTCCTCCAACAACTAATGCTCGTTTAAATCTCTTATTAGTCATTAATATTCTACTTGCCTGATCTAATGCGGTTATCATACCTAAGCAGTTGGAATTTGTATCGTATGCCATTTTTATTCTTATATCTGATCCACCAAGCATCTCTAATACTTTAATTGCGTTTGAAGGTGATGTGTACTCTGGAGTATCTGTCGCAAAAATAAGCAAATCTATATCTTTAATATTTAAGTTTGCTTCTTCCAATGCACTTATACTTGCCTTGTAACCCATAGTTATTACAGTTTCATTTGCATCATCAGAAATATATCTATACTCTCTCTCTAAATGATTTAATAACCCTTCTACTTCAATTCCCATCTTATTAAAATGATTAATAAAGTAATCGTTATGAACCCTATTTGAAGGATGATATATTCCTGTGCTGATAATATTAATATTTTGTTCTCTCATAAATACCTCTCCCTATGTTGCTTTAAATTACTTTCAAGTAATTTTCTATATTTTTCATGTATTACTTTAAATTCCATATAAATAAATATTATAACATAATGTGTAAAATTTCAACTTTTTTAAATTTGTTTTTAATTGTAATTATACTTATTATTATAATTGCTTAGGTAATTAATATTCTATTTAAGGAATATTAATTTTTAAAGTATTTTTTTACTTTAGTTTTTTACTTTAGCATAACTATATCTATTTTTCCCATTTCTTTTAGATTCATATAGATACTCATCTGCTAGATTTATTACGTCCATTGCATTCGTACTATTAATTGGATAAAAAGCACCTCCAATACTACAGCCTATATTCATAACTCTTCCTTCAATTAAATATTGCTTCTTAATTTCTTCAATTAAGTTATTTGCGAAATCTATACTATTTTCTATTAAGTTATCATTATTTGAATTCTTAATAACAATAAACTCATCTCCCCCAATCCTTGCTACAATTTCTCCATCTTCAATATTAGAGTTAAGCCTTTTAGAAACCTCCTTTAATATTAAATCACCTGAGTCATGTCCATATGTATCATTAATTGATTTAAACCCGTCTAAATCCAAATAGTAAATACTATACACATTTCCTTTATCTATACTATTTATCTTTATCTCTTCAAGATATTTTTTGAGTGCTTCTCTATTTGGTAATCCTGTCAGCTGATCATGATGTGCAAGTCCTTCCATTTTATCAAGAGCATTTTCAGTATTTACTAAGCTATCTATAAGACTTCTTAAAGACTTTGAAAGCATTTCTATATCTCTAATACCATGATATTCAGGTATCTCCACCTTCTCATTTAATCTAAGCATATCTGCTGTTAATACAATTTTCTTTAGTGGCTTTGCTATCACTCCTGCAGTAATCCACCCAATAAATGCAAATATAACTGATAATATGCCCCCTATTATAATAATGAAATTCTTTATTTCTTTTACTGGTGCATATGCTATATCTAATGGCTGACGAACCAAAATAGTCCAACCTAGTCCCTTATAACTTTTATATCCATTTTCTGAATAATATCCCGTTAAATATTTTTTTCCGTCTTGCCATGTTTCAGTTTTCCAATTACTTATTCTATCTTTTGACTCATTTATACTATCTAGTTCCAGATTTACTCCTAGCATATCATCCGGCCCTAATAATATAGTATTATCATTACTTACGATAAATAAATCTAAATTATTTCTATTTTTTAATGGCTTCATTATAGAGTCTTCTAATTCTTTTGCCCACTTCCAACTTAGATGAGTTGCTAATATTCCTTTTAAATTTCCATTCGAACCTTTTATAGGAATACTTATATCAACAAACTTCATGGGTTCTCCTGTAGGATTAGGTAGCAAATTTGCAAGTAATATAGCTTCATGTACGTCCCCAATAAAGGGACCTTTCACTGCTTCCTTGTACACTGGTCTTTGCGATATATTTTTCCCTTGTAAAATTCTATCTGTTGATGATATTACATTTCCTTCTATATCCAATACTCCTATCCATGAATACTCTGGAATATGCTCTTGCAGCTCTTCAATAAGTCTTGATATTTCAGCTGTATCTTCTAGATTATTAAAAATATCTAATTTACTTAGAAGTTCTACCTCCTTATATCTTGACCACATATAATGATCTAGCTTGTCAGCCATTTGGTATGACACTTCTGAAAGCATCCCCCCAATTTGATTCTTATACTCTTCTGTTGTTCTAGTACTTATTACTGATGTCACAATTGAAACAAGTATTATTATTATTACTACAAAATTCAAAGTAAATAAAGAGCGTAAACTTATAGATTTTTTCATGTTAATCCTCCAAATAATTTGTATATTCATTTATAAGCAAATGTATTCATATTACCATATACTGAAGATACTTTTCTATATAAATATTAAAAATAAATAATATATTACACTTCTTTATTATACTTTATATAAAAAAAACTATTACAAAGAGCACGACTCTATGCAATAGTTTTTTTCATTTATTTATTATTATATAGGGCACTACTAAATGGATTATTTCTTCTTTGATTTTCAATTTCCAATTAATGATCTTACCTCGTTGTAGTAATATTCAATTTTATTTAGTATTTCACTATCTTCTGGTAGCTTTGCAACTTCTGATAAAGACCCCTTTACACCTTTGCTCTTTATTAAACTTTGTAATTTAACACTCTGCTCATCCTCATCATTTTTGTAATTCATTGCAGCCCCTACACCTAGAAGCAAATTTTCAGTATTTATATTATATGATCTTGCTGTAATTAAAGGCTTTATTAATCTATCATTTTCATTAAGTTTTCTTAATGGTTCTCTTCCAACCCTAGCAACATCATCCTTTAAATAAGGATTTCTAAATCTTGTAATTATCTTATCTATATACTTCATATGCTGTTCTTCGTCAAAATTATATTTAGCAATTAAAGCTTTTCCACTTTCTATCATTGCATTTCTTACAAACTTATATATCTTTTCATCATTTATACTTTCATCTATAGTTCTATATCCTTTAAGATATCCAAAGTATGCAGTTATAGCATGTCCAGTATTTAGTGTAAATAATTTTCTTTCTATATATGCTGTTAGATTACCTACTAAATTCATTCCTTCTATTTTAGGAATTTCACCTTTAAATGCATCTTCTTCTACATTCCATTCATGGAAGCTTTCCACCACTACATCTAGAATATTTTCACTTTTTACTGGTGGAACTATTCTATCTACAGAACAATTTGGGAATCCTATATACTTTTCTAGATATCCTATTTCTTCTTCATTTAAATACTTAACAACTTCATTTTTAAGTTGTGTGCTGGCATTAACTGCATTTTCACATGCTATTATATTTAAGTTTTTTTCCACTCCTAATTCTTTTCTTCTCTTTATACCATTTGCTATTGTTCCTGCTATCTTAGGTAATACTAGTGGTCCCACAGCTGTTGTAATTATTTCTGCACCATTTATTTTATCTAGTATTAAATCATCTGTAGAGAAAACTCCACTTATATTTGTTACTTTTTCTTTAGTACATTCAACATCCATAACATTAATAACGTATTCTTTATCTTCATTAATTTTATTAATTATGTCTTTATTTACATCCGCAAAAGTAACATGATATCCAGATTTAGATAGTAATCCCCCTATAAAACCTCTACCTATGTTACCCGCTCCGAATTGTATTGCTTCCTTCATTGTTTTTCCCCCTTATTTTTGAAATACGTCTAGTATATCCTTTTTATTCTCAGTTCTGCTTAATCTATCAACAAGTTCTAGGTCTTCTAATGATATTGCTATATTTGATAATATCTCTAAGTGCTCATCTCCAACCCCTGCTATTCCGATAACTAAGTATGCTAATTCCTCACCAAAATTAACTCCTTCTGGATATTGAAGAACTACTATGCCTGATGCCTCTATTTGTCTTTTTGCTTCTCCTATTCCATGAGGTATTGCTACTCCCATTCCTATATACGTTGAAACAACTCTTTCTCTTTCTTGCATAGCATCAATATATTCTTCTTTTACATATCCTCTGCTAACTAGAAGTTTTCCTGCTCTTTCGATAGCTTCTTCTTTAGTCTCACTTTTTAAACCTAAAAGTATATTTTTTTCTGATAATACTGATAATTTTTCTTCAATCATAATATCCTCCGATTTCACTTCACATGCTAAATTATTTTTTGACTTTTCTTCTAATCTTTCAAATAACTCCTCTATTTTGTCATCTTTTAAGAAACTTTCTATAAAAATATGCTCCGCATTTGGAGAATTTCTTTTGGCTCTTTCTACTAAATTCACATGACTTACTACTATATCTGCATCTCTTGGTATTGTATCTACTGATGAATTAGCTACCTCTATATCTAAATCTAAAGACTTGATCCTATTTCTTAATTTAGTTGCTCCCATTGCACTTGATCCCATTCCAGCATCACAAGCAAATACTATTTTCTTTATTGTTTCTTTTTTTATCCCTTTTTCTTCGGTAATTTCCATAGTTAGTATTCCTTCTTTTTCATCTTTTTGCTTATCATTTTTCTCTTCATTTTTAGCTGCTCTCTTTACTAATGGAACTGCTATTATAAATGAAACAATTATTGCTACTATTACTCCTAATAACACTTGAATGATTCCTCCTTTTGGTGACATTGCAACCAATGCAAATATACTTCCTGGCGATGGTGTTGCAACAAGCCCTGCCCCTAAAACAGAGAATGTGAAAGCTCCTGCTGCTCCTCCTGCAATTACTGATATAATTAGTGCTGGGTTCATTAGTATATATGGAAAATATATTTCATGGATTCCTCCAAGAAAATGTATTATGGCTGCTCCTGATGCTGATTGTTTTGCTACGCCTTTACCATATAGTAAATATGCTAAAATTACTCCTAGTCCTGGACCTGGATTAGATTCTAGTAAGAACATTATAGATTTTCCAGTTTCCTGAACTTGTTCTATTCCTATTGGTCCTAAAACCCCATGATTTATAGCATTATTTAGAAATAATACTTTTGCTGGTTCTATAAATATTGAAACAAGTGATATTAAACCATTTTGTATTATTACTTCTGCTCCATTTTTTAAGAAAGTAGTTATAACTAATATTATTGGTCCAATTGTTTTGAATCCTATTATTACAAAAAATACTCCTAGTATTCCAATTGAAAAGTTATTCACTAACATTTCGAAACCTGCTGGTACTCTATCTTTAATAAGTTCATCAAATTTTTTTATTGTAAATCCCGCTATAGGACCAATTACCATAGCTCCAATAAACATTGGAATTTCTACTCCAACTATAACTCCCATTGTAGCTATAGCTGCAATAACTCCTCCTCGTTTTTCTGCAACTATATATCCACCAGTCATGCCGACCATAAGTGGTAATAAATATTTTAAAATCGGATCTACTAATTGACCTAAGGATTCATTTGGCATCCACCCTGTTGGTATAAAAAATGCAGTTACTAGTCCCCAAGAAATGAATGCTCCTATATTTGGCATTACCATGGCACTTAAAAACTTACCAAACTTCTGTATATTGTCTTTAATCATTTTTAATTGCCTCCAAGCTTTTTTGTACCTTCTTTAAATAGAAATGTTTCAATATTCTTTCTACTTCTTCTACTACTTTTTCTTCTTTTTCTTGTCTTAATATCTCTATAAATTTATCTTCTTCTATTAATGCACTATTTAGCTTACTCATTAACTCTGGGGTAATTTCTTTACTTTCTTCTGGTATTATAGAGACCACTGCACCCTTTATAATTTTTTCTTTATCTATAAACTCATCTTTAATTCTTATATATCCAAATCTACTACTACTAAAGCAATTACATTTGCAGTGTAAAAGAATTATTTCTAACTCATGTAAATAGGTACTGCTAATATCTTCCCTTTGTAAAAGTTTATTTTTAACTTCCTTTATGTCATCTTCATTCTGTGTAAATAACTTACTTCCTACATCAATAATATCTTCTAAAGATTTAACATTATCTATTTCTTTTATCTTTACATTATCTATGATAGATATAATCTCACTCCCTAGATCTGTAATTTCTCTAATTCCAATTTTACTATTATTTACTTTTGCTTTTTTTATTATACTTTTATACTTCTTTTGCTTAGATATCCTTCTAAAGTTATCTTGTAGTATAGCTTTATCTTGTAATGATAAAATTGGATTAACACAAACATTTTTAAAATCTATATTTAGAGGTATTGTGGAAACTATGATGTCTATTCCATCTTCCTTTAGCTTTTCTTCATTTATATTTAATGCTGAAACTGTTCCCATAAGCTCTATATTATTAAATTCCTTTTCTAAAATAGCTTCTAGTAGACTTGATGTTCCTATTCCTGTTGGACAAGATATAACAACTTTAACTTTATCTTCAAAACCTTTTTTATATAAAGCTGCTGCTATATGCATTGTTATATATGCAATTTCTGATTCTGGAATTTCATTTACTTTAGTTTGAATTTTTAATATTTCACATGCTTTTTTAGTAATTTCATATTCTACTGAATACTTATCTTTAATGTTATTTAAAAGTGGATTTCTTATATTGAGTTTCATCTTTAATCTACTTATAGCAGGTACTAAATGATTTGTAAGATCCTTTATAAGTTTTTCATCATTTCTAAGATAAACATTGAGTTCATTTTCAACTACTGTTATTATGTGATTTGCTATTTGTTTAACATCTAAATTATTTAAATCTTTCTCTAAATCTGATACAGAATTTAATCTAAGCTGTGCTCCTTTAAGATGCATTGTTATATAACCTATTTCATCTCTTGGAATGCTAACCTCAAATCTTTTTTCTATATCTCTAACTATTTTTTCTCCTATTCTAAATTCAGGTAATTTTGATAATTCATCTAATACAGCCTTATCCATTTTTATATTTTCATTGTTTTTTATTCTTTGAATAGCTAGTGATAGATGAACTACAAGACCTATATAAGCACTATCTACAAGATGTATGTCTATATCCTTCTCTAACCCTTGAACAATTTCTTCAATGGACTTTATTATTGACTTATCAATAAAACTTAAAAGTCTGTTTTCTATAGAAAACTCTATAACGTTTTCATTTCTGTTAGTTTTCAAGGAGCCCTTTAAAAGATTGATTAATTCTTTTTCTTCTAATGTGTCATATAAAATATTTATAAGAGCTTTTCTATAGTCATTTTCTCTTCCTTCAATATAAATTCCTAAACCAGGCTTTCTAATTAATTTTATATTAAAGTCTTGAAGCCATTTTTCTATACTGTCTAAGTCATTACTTAAAGTTCCTTCCGAAACCTTAAGGTGAGATGTGAAATAGAATAACTTAATAGGTTCTTTAGCTATAAGCAACTCATTTGCTATTATCTTCTTTCTTTCTTCCCTAGAGTATTCCTTATGAATTTTTTCTATTTCTAGTAATTCTAATATTAACTTTTGATTTTCCAAATCTTCATCAATAACCAACCCAACGCCTGGCTTTTTTATAAACTTAAACTCATTTTCTTCTAACCAAGCTTCAATTTTTGGCATTTCTCTTAATACTGTTCTAGAACTTAATGAAAGTTTTTCCGCTATAGCAGCTATTGTTATAGGGCTTGTAACTGTAGACTTAGTTAGAATTTGTATTATTTCTTTTTGTCTAGAGTTCAACTTTTTACTTTTCATATTAAACCTCTCCATTAATGACATTTTTATATGCTAAGCTCCTTCTATCTTTATTTTAATCCTATGAATCCATTTACTCAATTCAATCATCCATTACAAATGTCTTAAACCATTAGTGACATATTTAAAGATGTCACTATCTTTTAATATTTATTACTGGATTATAAACCTTTCCTTATTCCATAGATTTACATATTAATTATATCAGAATAATAGCTTTTACTATTGTATATATTTACCAAGCATTGATTTATATAAGTACTTAAGTAGCATATAAATGTCCATTATATTATTTAAATTAAATATTAAATTAAAAATTTATATATTTTTAATTTGCCCAAATATAATTTAAAAATAATTTCTTTATAATAAATTATCTCTTTAAGTTTATCTATAAAAAAAGAAAAGGATTGAGACTGGTTTAATACCATACTCAATCCTTTGAAACTGTATAATAAAATTATCTAATGTTTGAGGTCTAAATTATTAGTAAATTATATTAATTTATTTACCTGCTAGTCTGTTATATAATTCTTGAATATTATTATCTGTTAAGAAGTTTTGAATACCGATAATCTCTGCACTTGGGCAAGATTTTCTTGCTCTTTCTATTAAAGTTACATGAGTAACTACAATATCAGCATCTTTATCTATATCATCAACAGATGCATGTTTTACTTCTATTCCTAAGTTTAAATCTTTTATTTTATTCTTAAACTTTGAAGCTCCCATTGCACTTGATCCCATTCCTGCATCGCAAGCAAATATAATTTTGCTTACATTGCTTTTTACTGTAACTTTCATATCTTTTATTTGTGCTTTTGCTGCTTCTAAATCTTCATCTTTACTATTTTTTGAAGCCTTTTTAACAAATGGTGATGCTACTAAGAATGATACTACTGTAGCTACTAATACCCCTGCTAAAACTGGGAATAGTCCTCCCTTAGGCGCCATTGTTATTAATGCAAATATACTTCCTGGTGATGGTGTTGCAACAAGTCCTGCTCCTAATATTGAGAATGTAAATACTCCTGAAGCTCCCCCTGCAATTACTGCTAATATTAAAGCTGGATTCATTAATACATATGGGAAGTAAATTTCGTGAATTCCTCCAAGGAAATGTATTATTGCAGCTCCTGGAGCTGATTGTTTAACAGATCCTTTACTAAACATCCAATAAGCTAATATTATACCAAATCCAGGACCTGGGTTTGCTTCTAATAAGAACATTATTGATTTTCCAGTTTCTTGAACTTGTTCTATTCCTATTGGTCCTAAAATACCATGGTTGACAGCATTATTTAAGAATAATATTTTTGCTGGTTCTATAAAGATTGAAATTAAAGGTAATAATCCTTTTCCAACTATAAATTCTACACCTAATTTTAATATTCCTGTTATTGCAACTACTACTGGACCTATTGCAAGGAATGCAAGTATAGCAAGTACCATTCCTAAAATACCGATAGAGAAATTGTTTACTAACATTTCAAAGCCTGCTGGAACTTTTCCATCTATAGCTTTGTCGAACTTCTTAATTACAAAACCAGCTAATGGCCCCATAATCATTGCTCCAATAAACATTGGCATGTCCGCTCCTACTATTACACCCATAGTAGCAACTGTCCCTATTACTCCTCCTCTTAAACCTCCTACCATCTTACCACCTGTGTAACCAATTAATAGTGGTAATAGGTACTTGATCATAGGATCAACTAGTGAACTTAGTGATTCATTTGGTGTCCATCCTGTTGGTATAAAAAGTGCAGTTATTAGTCCCCAAGCTATAAAAGCTCCGATATTAGGCATTACCATACCACTTAAAAATTTACCAAATCTTTGCATTGTATCATTTGTTTTTAATTTAGTGTTTGACATAATTCCACCCTCCATTTAATTTATAATTGCTGTCTTTTCTTCATGTAAACTTTTACTTTATGACTTAATTATATTTTCTTATTCATAACAATTCAATTTGAAGAAACCTTCCTTTTGTCATCTAATATTGGTGACAAATTTAAACCATAATTTATTCATAGTCTAAAATAGTTCACAGTTCACAAGGCACAGTTCACAGTTATTAGCCAGTTAACAGTTGATAATTAAGGGATGAGAGTTGAGAGTTTCGTAGTATTTTTTTAATTCAACAACGCTGAATTATTTCTATAATTTTCCACATAAAACTACCAATTCCCAATTAAAAAGGTAACTATAAACCAAAAAGGCATCATATTAACAGATTTTAATCTGTTAATATGATGCCTTTTTTAGTGCTTGTATTATTTTTTCTTATTCTATATCGTTTATAGCTTTGATAAAAGCCTTTTCTTCTAAATCTTCAAATCCCTTAAATATTATTTGATCTATATCACTATTATTAAATACGTAGCAATATTCCTCGCCTAAGTATCCTTCTGGATAAAGACAACCTAAATAATCGCTTAATTCTTCTCCTCTTCCTACTAAAATCTTTCTCCCTATTATTATTAACTTTTTATACCCATCTCTCAATACAACTATTGATCCTAGTGGCAATAAATCCATTTTATGTCCTCCAGTTATACTATCCCCTGATTTATTTACTTCTTTCTAAACATCTATACTATATATTGTACTACATTCTGATAATAATATAAATATTACCTATATTAACATTAAATATAAATAATTTTTTTAATAATATTCAATTATAAAAAGCCATACATCTATAATTAAGTGTACGGCTTTGTATCTGTACTTTATTTCAATCAAACTATAATAATTCATAATTTAAGCATAGTGGTGCATTATAATTTTCACTTTTTATAAGGTCAGCATCTATATTGTAAATATCTTTTAAGACCTTTTTATTCATTATTGAATTTGGTTCATCATTATAAATTACTTTCCCTTTTTTCATTGCTACAATAAAATCAGAATACTTTGCAGCATGATTTATATCGTGTAATACCATTACTACGGTACATCCTTCTTTATCATTTAATTTTTTTACAATATTAAGTACTTCAAGTTGATGAGACATATCTAAAAAAGTAGTTGGTTCATCCAATAGCAATATATCCGTATCTTGAGCTAATGCCATTGCAAGCCAAACTCTTTGTCTTTGTCCACCTGACAAATCTGATAATTCTCTATCTCTAAATTCAATTGTATTTGTTACCTTTAATGCCCATTCAATTTTTTCTTTATCTTGATTAGATAACTTATTTATATTACTTCTGTGAGGATATCTTCCATAAGACACTAATTCCTCGACTTTTAATTGAGAAGGTGCAGTTGGATTTTGAGATAACATAGCCAATTTTTCTGCGATTTCTTTACTCTTCATATCATTCATATCTTTATCTAAAAGAAATATATTTCCCTTTTCCTTTTTAAGGATTCTTCCTATACTCTTTAATAACGTTGATTTTCCACAACCATTAGCTCCAATAATACTAGTTATCTTCCCCTTTTCAAGAGTAAGGTCTAAATCTTCAATTATAATTTTTTTATCATATCCTACTTTTAATTTTTTTATATCAATAGCTTTTTTCATATCTTACCTCTTTACGATCTGTATAATAAATATATAAAATAAGGAATTCCAATTATAGATATAACTATCCCAACTGCTAATTCTGATGGTGCAAAAACAGTTTTAGCAATAAAATCTGATAATATTAAAAGAAAAATTCCAACTAGAATGGTTATTGGCATCAGTTTTTTATGCTTTATACCCACTAATTGCCTAGCTATATGAGGTGCCATTAATCCAATAAATCCTATATTTCCAGCAACACATACACAAGCACTAATTAACCCAACACAAGAAAATAGTAATTTTCTTTTTTCTTTATCTAAATCTATACCAAGACTAACTATGCTACTTTCCTCTAACTGAAAATAATCTAATAAATGAACCTTTTTATAAAGATACACACTTAAAATTATTATCCAAGGAAGCATCATATAAATAAATGTCCAATTCGCATTATATATTGAACCAGCTTGCCAAACTGCTGCAAATTCAAAATCTGAAGCATTCATCTTCATAGAAAAAAGCATTGAAATAGCTGAAAATCCACTATTTACTGCTATACCAGTTAAAATAAGTCTTTGCATGTCCATCTTTTTATTATTCTTTGAAAATATTAATATTATTAAAGCTGCTGAAAGACCTCCTATGAATCCAAATATAGGCATTGAGAAAATTCTCAAAAAGTTACTTCCATCAGATGAGGATGCTTTAAAATTTATGAAATACATATACATTATTACAGCTGCTCCTGCACCAGAATTTATTCCTAGTATTCCTGGATCTGCTAGTTCATTTTTTGTAATTCCTTGAAGAAAAAGCCCTGCTACTGATAATCCTATTCCTATTAATATAGATATAACTATTCTTGGAAGCCTAAATTCAAATACCACTAACCTAAACTTTTCATTATCATTTAAATTAAATAAGGTTTGAAATACTTCAATTACACTTATATCGAACATTCCATTAGTTAAATGTAAGTAAAAGGCTAATAATATTAATATAAGTAATAATATTATTACAAAAGAATATTTAAGTTTTTTATTATGCATTTTTTGCCCCTCCCTTAACTTTTATCATATATAAAAAGAAAGGTACTCCTATAATAGATGTTACAGTTCCTATAGGTGTTTCAAAGGGAAATGCTATGTATCTACTTATTAAATCACATAATCCTAAGAAAAAGGCTCCTCCAATTAATGAATAAGGAATTATATATTTATAATCATGTCCCACTAACATTCTTGTGATATTTGGTATTACAAGTCCTACAAAAGCTATTTTCCCAACTAAAGCAACTGAAGTAGCTGTTAGTAATACAACTGCTGCCATAGATAAATATTTAACTATATTTGTTTTTTGTCCTAAACTAATAGCTATATCTTCTCCTAAGGAAGTTATGGTAATATCTTTAGCTATTATTATTGCTAGTAAAATACCAATAAGTCCTATTGGTACTATAATCTTTAATAAATCACTATTTACAGTGTGAACTTTTGTATTATACCAAGCTGAAATTGTCTGAGAAACCTGAAAGTACATAGCAATAGCAGAAGCCAAACTACTTAAAAAGCTACCAACTATTGTTCCTATAATTGCAAGCCTAACAGGAGATAATCCATTTTTTATAGATGATCCTATCCCTAATACTAATACAGCTCCTATTATAGAACCCATTATAGAAACTAAAATTAAACTTCCATTTGAAAGTCCAGGATAAAAAACCATTGCTATAGTAATTAAAAAAGCTGAGCCATCATTTACTCCCATTAAAGATGGAGAAGCCAAATAATTTCTTGTAATTCCCTGCATAATTGAACCAGCTACAGCTAAAAAGCCTCCAACTACTAATACAGCAATAGCTCTAGGTAATCTATTGCTTCTAATTATTATATGGTCTACATTGCTTTGATCAAATTTAAAAATAGCATCATAAACCACTTCTTTTGGTATGGTTTTTGTTCCCATAGTAATTGATAAAATGGTTACAATAATTATTCCTATTATACATATCATAAACATAAATAAATATTTTTTATTAAAACTTTTCATATCTATCCCCTTAAAGTTTTCACTGAAACTCAATGTAAAATGAATGATGTAAAACTCAAAATTAAATAAGAAACTCCTTTCGGAGTTTCTAAAATAGAAATATTTTTAGTAAATTTTTAAAAATTATATTAATAATTCTAAATTTTTAATTTAATAAGTTATCTACAACTGCATCTAAGAATCTAACCTTTGACCAAGCTGTTCCCCCTTGAGCTAAAGGTTCAACAGTATTAACAAATACCTTATTATCTTTAGAAGCTTTTATGTTTTTAAATATAGGATTTTCTAATAATTCATTTAAAGCTTTAGGTGCATCTTTATTTTCTGAATCCTCAAATTGTAAGAAAATCACATCTGGATTTATTTCTGATAATGTTTCTATAGTCAATTCCGCTTGTGCTTTTGCCTGAGTTATTACATCAGGAATCTTTACCCCTAAATCAGTATATAAAACTGGATTCAAATATACATCGGCTGGATATATATACATTAATCCACCTCTTACTCTAATAACTAAAATATTTTGATCTTTATATTTATTTGAAAACTCTTCCTTAGATTTTGAAGCTTTTCCCTCATAATCTGAAATTAGTTTATTAGCTTCTTCTGCCTTACCTGTTATTTCTCCTAAAGCTAAAAGATTATTCTTCCAATTTCCTGATATATGTGAATATGGTAGAGTTACAGCAATTTTATTTAACTGAGCCATTGTTTCTTCCCCAAATTTTGAACTTCCTATAATGACATCTGGATTTAATCCTAATATAACTTCTACATTAGGAGCTTTTTTATCTCCAACTAAAGTTACATCTTTAAAGTTTTCTTCTAAATATTTTGGAACCTCTCCAGCAATTTCTAAAACTCCATCTGCTTTAATACCTAGAGCCGCTGCATCTTCCATTCCCTCTAGACTTGCAAGAACTACATTCTCAACCTTTTTATCAAAAGAATATTCTTTATCTAAATAATTTATTTTAAATGCTGTATTTTTATCTTCAACTTCCTTTTGGGCTGAAGAATTCTTTGCAGTGCAAGCAGTTAAACTTGTAATTAAAACTGTTGATAGTAATAATGTTAAATATTTTTTCATATTAACCCTCCATATATAATGATAATCATTTTCAATTCATAATTATTTTAGCAAAATCTTATGAAAGGTAAAATAGACTTTCTGGATATTTTTTTGTACTTTTGCCGAATTTACTTTTTTATAATAATACCTTTAATAACATTATCATTAATTTCTCTATATTTTCTAGGGCATACTCCTACATTTTTTTTGAAGGTTTTACTGAAATAAAAACAATCATTATATCCTGTCATATCAGCTATCTCTGAAATTGTATAATTAGAAAATTTTAATAACCTTTTAGCTTCTTTTAATCTATATTCTACTAAATATTTTACAGGAGATAATCCTGTAACCTCTTTAAAAATATCACTAAATCTTCGTCTATCTATATCTAGGATATTTGATATTTCGCTTACTGTTATTAACTCATTAAAATTTTTATTTATATATTCAATTCCCTTATTTACTAATCTTAATTTATCATTATATTGTGATACCCTTACATTTTTTATTAATGAATTTATTAAACCTAAAAAATCAACTTTACAAGAAAACCTTGAGTAATTATCTGGATTTAATGATTCATCACTAATAGTCTCACAATACTTTATCAAAGGTAACCTGTCCTCAATTTCTAAATAAAAAGATTCTTTTTCTATGTTTTGAAACTTTTCTATAGTTAAAATATTCTTATAATGAACTACATAATACTCAATACCTATATCCTCTGTTTCAACTCTTATATCCATATTTGACCCACAGTGAAGTATTGTATTTTCATTTAAAGCATATTTTTCTCCATTTACAGAAAAAGAACATTCTCCCCTTATAGGTATTACTATTCCACATAAATTTTTTGCAGTTTTTCTATTAAGATCCTTCTCTTTAGGAGGTAAACTACTTTTAAAAATATCAACAAATTCCATAGAATTTTCAGAAAAATATTCAGTTAACCAATTAATACTTCGTTTCATATTCATTGACCTTTTCCCTTTATTATTTTATACTTGTGAATAAATCTTAACATAAAGGAGTAAATTTATGAATAATTTTAAAATAAAATCAAATTATACTAATAGCTTTTATGATATTAGTTTCTATATACCAGAAGAATCAAGTAAAAATAATTTACCACTAATATTGGTTTTAGACGGTGGATACTACTTTGATGTAGTAAAAGCTTGTGTAAAGCAACAAAGGCAAGCATCTGCTAAAACCGGAGTTAATTCAGCTATAATTATTGGCATTTCTCATCAAGAATTTGAAAAAAAAGAAAAGAGATTTTTAGATTTTACAGCTCCAGCAGATAAATACATAATTGATGAAAAAAGAAAAGCAATAATCCCTGAAAACCTTGGTGGAAGTGAGGACTTTAACAAATTTATAGAAGAAGAACTTTTCCCAATAATTGAAGGTAATCTTAATTTTGATAAAAATAACACTACTATAATTGGCCATTCTCTAAGCGGCTATTATGTATTATGGAATTTATTAAAAGGATCAAATATCTATAAGAATATAATATCCTTTAGTCCATCAGTATGGTGGAATGACTATGAGCTTTTAAACTTTCCTAACTTAGAAAAGAGTAATAAAAATATTTTCATTGGAGTAGGAGAAAAAGAAGGATATATGGTTGATGGAGCACAAAAAATATATCATAAAATTAAAAGTTTTAATAAAAATTGTACTATATATGTTGCCCCAGAAGAAAACCATGGCTCTGTAGTAATTACTAGTATAAGTAGGTCCCTTAGATATATTAATTTATTTGGGTGAAACTACACTCCAAAAGACCCCATTACTTGTATAAAATGAAATCTTTATAGTATTTTATAATAATTCTTCATACATATGAAAAAATTGCAGATGTATGCAGTATCTTCTGCAATCTATCCACAATTTTTTCTTTATTTTATTCTAAAGAGTTAATTTTTATATAAATTTTGAATTTAAACTTTAAACTTCATAATAATTGCCTGTAGATTCTGTGCTAAAATTGACAATCCATCACTTGAAGCTGCTATTTCTTCTATAGAAGCCGTCTGCTCTTCCATTGACGCTGATGCTTGTTGGGTAGCGGCAGAATTTTCCTCTGCAATAGAAGAAAGATTTTGTAGGGTAGTAAGTATTTCATTCTTCATCTTTTCCATTTCTTCACCAGAAATATTTAGTTGTTTAATAGCTTGTTCAGAATCCATCATTGCTTCGGCAATTAGTTCATATTTACTTTTACTACTAATCACGCTACTTTTCTGCTCATTTGATATAGTCGATACTCTTTCCATTGTTTTTACAGCATTTTTAGAATTGCTTTGTAACTCATTTACTATTTCATTAATTGTCTTTGTAGATGCTCCTGACCGTTCTGCTAATTTTCTTATTTCTTCAGCAACAACTGAAAAACCTTTTCCCGCTTCCCCTGCTCTTGCTGCTTCTATAGCCGCATTTAAAGCCAATAAATTAGTTTGCTCTGCAATAGAAGCAATTACATTACTTGCTTGTCCGATTTTATTAGAACTATCATTGGTTTTTAAAATAACCTCATGAATTTCTTTTGTAGCCCTACTACTTTCTTCAGTTACTTTTGTTAATTTTTCAATTTCTTTTAATCCCTCATTAACAACAATCCCAACATTTTGATAAGCATTGTTCAACTGCTTCAGATGTCCTTGATCTTTTTCAATAATTTCTCCTAATGCTTCGGACTTAAATGCACCTTCTTCTGTATTTTGTGCTTGATTAGTTGCACTTCTTGCTATTTCTTCTACTGTTCTTGATACTTCTTCTGCTGCAGTGGCTGATTGTTGTGATATAGCCGTCAATTCTTCCGAAGCAGCAGACACTTCTTCTGAAGAACTGCTAATATCTTTAATTATATCCCTAAGATTTATAGTTATACTCTGTAAAGATTTTGATAGTACTCCAACTTCATCTTTTCTACTTAAAAACATCTCTGACACATCTTCTTTAAGGTCTAAATTTGCTAATTTTTCTGAATGATGTACTATACTTATAATTGGTTTTGTAATGGAATTACCAATTAAGTATGCTATAATAACACTCACTATTAAAACAATAATCATAATCATTGCAATATTCTTTTGTAGGGTTGGGATTGCAGACAAAACTTCATTCTGATTAGCAGTAATAACAACTATCCAATTACTATCTTCGATAGGTGCATATCCAGCATATAGCTTATTTTTATTAAAGGAGTATGTACCAACCCCCTTCTTTTCTGCTAATATTTTTTCAAACATCTCAGCCAATGAGGTTAAACTTTTATCGCTTTTTGCTTCTTCAATTGGTGTAAACTGTTTTACTACTTTTTCTCTATCAGTATGACCAACTACAGTTCCATTATTATTAATTATGTATCCATATCCTTCTTTACCATATCCCACATCATCTGTAATTTTACTTACTGCCTCTCCCTCTCTACGACCTATTAATGCCCCTATTACTTTTCCATCTCTTTCAATAGGAGTTGCATACATTAGAACAATATCATTTGTTACTTTACTAATTAATAAATCAGATATATTCGTCTCTCCCTTTAGGGCTTTTTGTACATATTCTCTATCTCCTAGCTGACTTGTGTTTCCACCTGAATAATAGGCAGTACCATCAAGTTGTACAACTGCCAGATCAAGAAAATCTGTACTTTCTACTTGTCTTTGTAATATGGGTTTTTGTATCTCCCAATCCATACTTTGAATATCTGCCCTTAACGATATCATTTCTAAGATTTTCTTCTGTGTTTCAATTCGGCTATTTGTAAGTCTTGCAGCCTCAAATGATAGTGCTTCCAGTGATTTTTCTGCTTCTTTAGTAAGAGATTGACCTGCTCTATATACAGAAACAATACCTACCAAAAAAGAAGATAATAAAATTAAAATTGAAAAATAAGTTATTAATTTTGTTTTAATACTTTTCATTTTACACACACCTCTTCCATCTTATTTATTTAAATATTAGTTTATTATGTATAACAAATTTTCTTATTTAAAAAGTAGTCAGAAAATTTGTAAAGCTAAACTCTTTAAATACATAAAAAAAAGACTTCATTAGTTCTGCATAATCAGAACAAAAGAAGCCTTTAATTATGCAACCGGCTGCCATATTACTTATGTAATTTAGGCCCTTTGGCTTTGCGTCCTTACTTTTCAATAAGTTTGCCTTTTATATATTTTCTCTCATTAATTACCTATATATCATTCAAATGTACTAATTGTACGCTTGAATTCAAGTATACTTTCCCATCAATTATTATGGGTTCCGAATATACTTCTACTTCTTTAATTTCATCGTTACCAATCTTATGCTTAAAAGAAAATGTTTTTCTTAATTCTAATTTTGCTTTTCTCATTTCTTTATATATCTCTTCCATAGATAGTGTGTTTATATCTGTTATCTTCATCTTTTTTAGTTGCTCTAAGGTATATTTATAAAACTCTGCAGCACAGTCATTGGCATCAATAATATTTCCAGTAAGAGGATCAATAATTAACATTATTTTATTACTTTGATTAAACATTGACCAATAATTATCCTCTCTTGATTTTATTGCGTTCCTAAATTCATCTAATAAATGATTATTATCTTTTAAGAATCTAATAAACTTAAAAACTTCTGGTTCATTAATAATGAAATCTTTAAAATCTATTGGAATTCTCTTGGCTTTCATAAACAATTCATCAATACTAACATTTAAAGTCTCTGCTATCTTTATTAGAACTTCATCACTTGGAGTAGTTTCAACATTATTCTCAAGTTTACTTATATACGGATATCCTACCCCTATTTCTCTTGCAAGTTCTCTTTGTGTCATCTTTCCTTTTCTAATACTTCTTAGGTAAGTTCCGAACTGTTCCATCTTCAATCACTCTCCATTTCACAATTATACATATTGTTGTGCTATTACGCAACATAAAAAGACTATTTTTACATATTTTATACTATTGTTATAAATAAAGTTAGTCATCAAGGTTTAAGGTGTAAAATCTACCCTTTTTCGGTCTTAAAATTGATAAAATCTTATGCTCTCCGTACTATCTTCCTTCAGAAAAATAAAAAATTGTGCACAGATTCAGTGTGTAAACTGTAATCTATCCACAATTTTTCTAACAACTTTATTTGAATCTAATTAGCTGCCTTATCTGATAACTTTTCTAAATCTGCTATAATAACCTTTACTAAATCTAACTTTCCCTTAGCATAATCTTTGTCAGTTAGCCAGTTTATCCCTAGTTCTAATGCTTTTTCAGTTTCTTTATATTCATTTAATAATGTCTTTATTAATTCCTCACTCATATATATCAACTCCATAAATTAATTTAAATTTATTGTCATTTTATATAATATTGATTATAAAATGACAATATTTTATTTAACCCTTTTACCCTCTAAAATTTATCTTTTAAATCCTATTCAACTGTAACGGATTTTGCTAAGTTACGTGGCTTATCTACGTCACAGCCTTTTTGTTTAGCAATATAATATGCAATTAATTGTAATGGAACTACTGAAATAACTGGTGCTAATAAAGTACTAGTTCTTGGTATATATATTACTTCATCACAAATTTGTTCTGCTTCTTTATCGCCTTCATATGCTATTCCTAAAACTTTAGCACCTCTTGTAATTACTTCTCTGATGTTGCTTATCATCTTGTCTTTTAGCTTATCATCTGTTAGTAACGCAACAACTGGAGTCCCTTCTTCAATTAGAGCAATTGTTCCATGCTTAAGCTCTCCACCTGCATATGCTTCTGAGTGTATATATGATATTTCTTTTAATTTAAGAGAGCCTTCTAATGCAACTGCATAATCTAGTCCTCTTCCTAAGAAGAATGTATCCTTATCCATATAGTTTCTTGAAGCGTATTTTTGTATATATTCTTTATTACCCATAACTTCTTTTACTTTTTCAGGTAATTGTAATAATTCCTCTTTTAGTTCATTAGCAAACTCTTTTGATAAAGTTCCTTTTATTTCTCCAAAGTATATTCCAAGCATATACATAGCTATTAATTGTGTTTCATAAGCTTTTGTTGATGCAACTGCTATTTCTGGACCAGCCCAAGTGTAAATAACATGGTTTGCTTCTCTTGAAGCTGAGCTTCCAACAACATTTGTAATAGCTAAAACTTTTGCACCTATTCTCTTTGCATCTCTTAAAACTGCTAATGTATCTGCTGTTTCTCCTGATTGACTTACAACTATTAATAATGATTTATCTGTTATTAGTGGATCTCTATATCTAAATTCTGATGCTATATCAACTTCAACTGGAATTTTTGCTAGCTTTTCTATAATTGTTTTTCCAACTAAACCTGAGTTATAAGCTGTTCCACATGCCACTATAAATACTCTATCAAAGGCTTCAAGGTCTTCTTTTGTGAAGTTTATATTTTCTAAGTTAATAGGAGAATCTTTTAATACTCTTGAAGTTAATGTATCTTTTATTGCTTTTGGCTGTTCATGAATTTCTTTTAACATGAAATCTTCATAGCCACCCTTTTCAGCCGCATCTACATCCCAAGTAACATGGAAAACTTCTTTATCTACAACTTCTCCATCTTCTGTTTTTATTTCTATTCCATCTCTTGTCATTATTACAAATTCTTTATCTTCTAATAGATATATTTCTCTAGTATGATTTAAAACTGCTGGTATATCTGATGCAATAAAGTATTCTTTTTCACCTAATCCAACTATTAATGGACTATCTTTTCTAACTGCAACTATTTTATCAGGTTCATTTTTACAAATAACCCCAATTGCATAACTTCCTTCCATTTTAGAAGTTGCCTTTGCTACAGCTTCAAATAAATCACCTTTATAATAATAATCAACTAAATTTGGAATAACTTCTGTATCAGTTTCTGAATAAAATTCATATCCCTTTTTCTTAAGCCATTCCTTTAATTTTATATAATTTTCAATTATTCCATTATGAACAACACTTATTGTAGCATTTTCATTTGTATGAGGATGTGAGTTAATGTCTGATGGTTCTCCATGAGTTGCCCATCTAGTGTGCCCTATTCCTATTGTTCCATTTAAAGGACTCTGCTTTAAATTATCATCTAAATTCTTTAAACGTCCTTTGAATTTTCTTACTTTAATTTCCCCATCTTCTAATACAGCTACTCCTGCTGAATCATACCCTCTATATTCAAGCTTTGATAATCCCTCAACTAATATTGGAGATGCTTCCTTTTTTCCTACGAATCCAACTATTCCGCACATACTTTTTCTTCCTTCCTTACTTTAAAGATTTTCTAATTTTTAATAATGTTTCTAGTTTTAATTTTAATAAAGAAATAAATTCTCTATTGAAGGTTTTAACACCAAGCTAATATTGTCCTATAGATCGCTCTACAGTTTTGTTAGCTGTTAACGGTAGTGTGCAATACCGTGGGGCACCCGCCGAAGTATCGATACTCCCCAACCTCGTCAACTTAAGTGAGCCTCTAAATCTATGATTTAGCAAGACGAACTTACTCATTCCAATGCATATGAGAAGGAGTTTCCTTTTTTCCCCGCTATAATGCATAAGGTTTTTTATAGGAAACTCAACTCCTTTTAATCGTTGAGTAAGTTCCACCAACCAAATCATAGATTTGGGGTGTCACTTAAGTTCTGGCGCTTTTCTACTTCTTAATTAGTATTTCTCCTTTCTTCTAAAATGATTTTGGTAATATATGCTATGCATCTAAATTCAAAATCTACACTAATTTTAACATAAATTTTGTTAAAATCAACTGTTTTAATTTAAATTTAATTATTTTAAGCTTTTTAAGTTAATTAATTCACTATATCTTCTATTATCTCTTGTTTACTCTTGTTAATAACTATACATGTAGATGTCTAGACATATTATCAATGTATAATTACTAATAGATAATGTATAATTAATAGAAAAAACTCAGCCAAAGCTGAGTTTTCACATAAATTCTTTCATTTCTTCATTTTTTCATTTCTCTATCTATCCGTTTATTAGTTTTAGTTTTTCATTTCTAGATAATTGTTTTATTGCATATTCCCTTTTCATTGCATCTTTTTTATCTTCGAATTCTTCAAAATATACTATTTCAACTGGTAACCTGACTCTTGTATATTTAGCTCCTTTCCCAGTATTGTGAACTTTAAGTCTCTTTTCTAAATTTGTTGTCCACCCTGTGTATAAGGTATTATCTGAGCATTTTAATATATATACATAATTCATTTTTTCTCCTAGAATCCTGTAGTTTAAAATTTCTATAGAAGTTTACTTATTTACAAAATCATTGTTTATATATTTTTCGTCGCAAATTTACTATGAAAATTATCATAATAATTTCTTTAATATTAGATATAAGATAAAATAACTCCAATTAATACAGTTAATGCATAAAATGCATTCATTATAACGCAATTTTTTACTGCTAATATAAAAGTGTCTTTCTTAGTTTGAATTTTATTAAATTTATTTATGTTTTTTTGTACTATCTTTAAGGCTAATAAGGTTACTATTGAAACTATTGGAAGTATCCTAAGTAATACCCCTGCTACTATAGCTATAAAGCCAATATAATATATCCATTTAAATACCTTTAGGGCATTTTCTTTACCAATATATATTGGAAGAGTGTATCTTTTATTAACTATATCTTCATCTATATCACAAATGTTATTTGCAAGCATTATATTTGCTATTCCCATAATTAAAGGTAAACTAATTATAAAAATATATATTAATTCAACTATATTTAAATTAATTGATATACTACTTAAATTACTAAAACTAATTGATAGAATTTTCAAATCAAATATATGTATGTAAATAGCTAAAAATGTTATTATAAATCCCATTGCAAGCCCTGAAAGAATTTCTCCAAAAGGTGTTCTTGATATTGGAATTGGTCCAAAGGAATATGTAATCCCTATAACAAATGAAACTGCTCCAACTAATAAAACTATTATGTTTGTATTTTTTACTAATAATAATCCTAAAAAAGTAGCTAAAGATAACATAATATAAATAGTTAATCTAACTAATCTTGGATTTAAGTTATAATTAACTATGGCATTATGGGTTTCATATCCATATCCTTCTTTCTTTACTGCCTTTGCATAATCCATATAATTATTTATCGCTGTAGTTGTCATATCAAATATAATCATTGATGCAAACATTATTATTGCATTTTTTATATTAAAATTATCATATCTATATAAAGTATAAAAGGTTCCTAATAAGAAAGGAATTACACTTGCTACTTTGGTTTGTATTTCTACTAATTTTAAAAAGCTTACTATATTCAAAATTATTCCTCCTAAAAGTATAATATAAATTATATTTTATTACTTTTATCCAAAATAATAAAGTGGATATATGTAAATTTGCTTATGACCTCGCTTCGCTCCAAGTCAACGCAAACTTACATATGTCCACTTGAAAACTGAAAGAAGGAAATTATAAAAAGATTATTCAAAGGGTAATCTTTTTATAATTTCCTAAAGAGTACAAATGGTCTATACCCTTTTTAATTTAAAAATGCTTGTGCTTCTAGTTTAGCAGCTTCTTGACTCTCTAAATCACTTTCATCATATTCTGTATGATTAAAGAAATAATCTGCCATTTGGAATCTTTTAACTCTTGATATGTTTAGTTCCTCTGCCAAATCATCTAAAAATCTTACCTCTGACATTTCATATTCTGCATCAGCTAATGCAACCCTCATTAATTCAAAAAATACTATATTTATTATTCTTTCTCCTGAATCCTTGAGAATTTGTATAGTTTCTTCATGACTAATATCTTCTAACTCTAAATTCTCCATACTCATTTCTTTTAAAGCTCTTTCAATTAGTTCTCTTTCTTTCTTCTCAACTTTATCATCTACCAAAGCAAATTCTATAAGTAGATTGATATATGCAGTACTTATCTCTTTATTAAGTTCATTTAAAAACATAGCCATCCTCCTTTGTTTATACCTATATATATTATAGCATAATTTAGTTTTATATAAAGTAAAGTTGTTATGCATAATAAAACATAACAACTTTGCTATTATCTTAATCTAATTTTTTAGTATCTATCCAACTCATCATTTCTCTCAATTCTTGTCCTACCTTTTCAATTGGATGTTCTGTTTCCATTTTTCTTCTTGCATTAAACATTGGTCTTCCAACTTGATTTTCTAACAACCAATTTTTTGCAAAAGTTCCATCTTGAATTTCTGTTAAAACTTTTTTCATTTCCTTCTTGGTTTCTTCTGTTACTATTCTATTTCCTACCATATAATCACCATATTCAGCTGTATCTGATATAGAATATCTCATCATTCCCATACCACCTTGATATAGCAAATCTACAATTAACTTCATTTCATGTAAGCACTCAAAATATGCATTTTCTGGTGCATATCCTGCTTCTACCAAAATTTCAAATCCTGCTTTTATAAGTGCTGTGCATCCGCCACATAAAACTGCTTGTTCTCCGAAAAGATCTGTTTCAGTTTCATCTTTAAATGTAGTTTCTAAAACTCCTGCTCTAGCTCCCCCTACGCCATTTGAATATGCTAATGCTAAATCGCGAGCATTTCCTGTAGCATCTTGATATACAGCTATTAAGCAAGGTACTCCTGAGCCTTCTGTATAAGTTCTTCTTACCATATGCCCAGGTCCCTTTGGTGCACACATAAATACATTTACATTTTCTGGTGGAACTATTTGACCATAGTGAATATTAAATCCGTGAGCAAATACTAGTGAATTTCCTGCTTCTAAGTTTGGTGCTATTTCTGATTTATATACCTTTGCCTGTTTTTCATCTGGTAATAGTATAACTACTACATCAGCTTCTTTTGAGGCTTCAGCAACAGTCGCAACTTGTAGACCTGACTTCTCTGCTCTTTCCCAAGATTTGCTTCCTTCATAAAGTCCAACCACCACATCAATTCCACTATCATGTAAATTTAATGCATGTGCATGTCCTTGGCTACCATATCCAACGATAGCAACCTTTTTCCCCTTTAATAATTCTAAATTTGTGTCCTTTTCATAATACATTTTTGCCATTTTTTTAACCCCCTAATTATCTATATCTTCTTCACTTATTATTTCATCAATTGCTGCACCAGGTGCAACCATAGGAAATACTTTTTTATCATTATGAATAACATAATCTATTACAACAGGCCCCTTGAATTCTAAAGCTTCTTTTAAAGCTGGTTCTAGTTCTTCTTTTTCATATACTCTAAACCCTCGGCCTCCAAAAGCTTCTATTAGTTTAACAAAATCAGTTGATCTATTTAAAGTTGTTGATGAATACCTTGCTTCATAAAAGAAGTTTTGCCATTGCCTAACCATTCCTAAAGAATTATTGTTTAATATGATTACTATCACAGGCAAATTATTTTTTACTGCTGTAACTAACTCATTACAATTCATTCCAAAGCTTCCATCCCCAGCTATATTAAATACTTGTTTTCCTTTTAAGGCTATTTGAGCTCCAATTGATGCTCCAAGTCCAAATCCCATAGTTCCAAGTCCACCTGAAGATATGAAACTTCTTGGTTTTTTATACTGAAAATATTGTGCTGCCCACATTTGGTGTTGTCCAACTTCTGTGGTAATAACAAAGCTTCCATCATCTAATTCACTTAATTTTCTGAATAGGAAATCTGGAGTTAGTTCACCAGTAATAGAAGTTTCTCTAACATTTAAAGCCTTTAACTCTCTCATTTTTTCTAACCATTCTTCATTTTTCTTTTCCTTTAATAAAGGTATCAATTTTTGAAGAACAATTTTTAAATCTCCGATTATAAAAGAATCCACCTTAACATTTTTATTAATTTCTGCCGGATCCACATCTATATGGATTATCTTCGCATTTTTCAAACTATTTCCATTGCTTACAACTCTATCACTAAATCTTGCTCCTAAAGTTATTAATAAATCACATTTTGAAGCTAAAATATTTGATGCTTTAGTTCCATGCATTCCTATCATCCCTGTATATAATTGATGATCATAAGGAAATGCTGAAATAGCCATAAGAGAAGTAGCTATTGGTGAATTTATTTTTTCAACAAACTCCTTTAGTTCTTCAAAGGCTTCTGATGCAACTATCCCTCCCCCAGCATAAATAAATGGATTCTCTGCCTCATTTATTAAAGCAGCTACTTCTTCTAATGCTTTATCAGTTATATGCTTAGTTTTTCTCTCAACTTTTTTTGGAGTTATTGCTTCATATTTTGTCTTAGCTGCTGTTATATCCTTTGGTATATCTATAAGTACTGGCCCTGGCCTTCCTTCCTTTGCTATATAAAAGGCTTCTTTAATTATTCTTTGCAAATCATCAATATCTTTAACTATATAATTATGCTTTGTTATAGGTATAGTTATCCCTGTTATATCTACTTCTTGGAAACTATCTCTTCCTAAAAGCTGCTTTGTTACATTTCCAGTTATAGCAACCATAGGTATAGAGTCCATATATGCTGTTGCAATCCCTGTAACAAGATTGGTTGCTCCCGGTCCAGATGTAGCTAAACATACTCCAACTTTTCCAGTAGCTCTAGCATAACCATCTGATGCATGTGCTGCCCCTTGCTCATGTGCTGTTAATATATGATTTATTTTATCTCTATACCTGTATAATTCATCATATATATTAAGAACAGCTCCACCAGGATAACCAAATATAGTGTCAACGCCCTCGTCTAAGAGAGACTTAATTAATATTTCAGCTCCTGTTAAAAACATAAATACCGTTGCATAAAACTTATAAAAGGTTATAAACATATAAATTTTACTTTAATTCCTTCTTCATCAAACTCTATTTTGATTTAAAAATCTACTCTAGTTTGGTGTAGTTCTCAAAAGGCTTAAATTCGGATACAACGCATCCTACTAAGGTTAGTAATTTCTCGAAATTCACCTACACTAATCCATAATTACCAAGATTAATTGAAGCATTTTTATCTCTATCTATTTCTAAACCACATTTTTCACATCTATAAACTCTATCTTTTAATTTTAAATCTTTCTTTATACTTCCACAACAACTGCAAGTTTTTGAGCTAGGATAAAACTTATCTACTTGAATAAATTTTATTTTATTAAATTTACATTTATATTTTATTTGTCTTATAAATTCATAAAAGCCTTGCTCTGCTATTGCTTTAGATAAATGTTTATTTTTCATCATTCCACCTATATTTAAACTTTCCATAACTATTCTAAATGGATACATTTTTATTATTTTATTTGTAGCTTGATGAATGTGATTATTTCTTATATTAGATAACTTTCTATAAAGTAATTTTATTTGTTTTTCTAATTTTATAATATTATTAGTTTTAATAAATTTATTTCCTTCCTTATTTGCTTCATATTTTCTTGATACTTGTCTTTGTAATCTTCTTAATCTTTTATTTAATTTTTTTACTCTTTTAGTTTTATTAATGTTTTTAATAGGTTTATCTAGCACATTTATAGTTGCTAAATCCTTTATCCCTAAATCAATTCCAATAGATAAATCTTCATTTAAATTAGTTTGGTTTTCTTCTACTTCAATTCCAAAACTTAAATACCAGTACTTTCCGTCAAAGCTGCAATAAGGATTACTATAGTTACAACTAGGTATTTTATAATTTGTTTTAAACTTTACCTTTCCTATCTTTTCTATATTACAAATATTATCTTTAAAATAAAGATGCTCATATCTAACATAAAAAGATTTACTAGATTTTCTCTTAGTTTTAAATTTAGGATAACAACTTTTATTTTTAAAGAAAGACTTAAATGCTTTATCTAAATTTCTCATACTTTCAACCATTGTTTTATTTGAAACTTCATTTAACCACTTGAAATCTTCTTTCTTTTTTAGTTTTGTAAATTCTTTTCTTATATTTGACATTGAATATTTTTCACCTTGTTCATAAGCTAAAATACATTTATTCAAAGCCCAATTATAAGTAAATCTACTACAACCTATTGATTTAAACATTAATATTTCTTGTTCTTTTGTTGGTAATAATCTTATTTTTCTTGCTTTTAACAAGCTTCCACCTCCTTTAACTTTATATTTTATATACTTAGTTTTGCCATTTTAAGTACTTTTTATGGTACTAAGTAAAATATAAAAGTTTTTGGGAGCGTAAAAATTTTAATAGATATCATACCAACTTTGAACTAAATAAAACATAAAGATTTTTAAAACTTTCTTAAGAAGAATAAGATAGTATTTTGATATTTTTAATTACTATTCTTAAAATTTTATATATTTATAAATTCTTACAAGTTTTATGCTTATTCAACTAGGTTCGTTACTCCTAGCCAGTTCTCAAGGTCTTGCAACCTATGAACTTCTCATACTTTCATATGAGCGTAGACTATATCACCATCCTCTATACTTTGTATAGGTTGGATGCTCCCCATTTCCACCCACTTGAGTGTACTTCCATCACGGAATAGTCGTTGAAGTTTCTTCTATTCGAAGCTTACCTGCTGATTGTCGATTGTACTGGCACTTAGGATTTAACCTTATGCCATCTAACTAATTTTTTCTACTTTCGTAACCATCACACCTATATTTATTTCATTATTATGTTGTGGTTTAGTTAGCTTTACGAGTTTCCAGCAATTAAAGGAGTTTTGGCGTTTATCTTAAACGCACTCCATGCTCTTTATGAACATGGGAGGCTGTCAACAATTTTCTAAGTTATAAAATTTAAAAGCATTTTATAGCTTTTTATAACTTATTTGTAACTGTTAGTTACCCCCCTCTTTTTAATTATTTAAGTATAGCTCCTGTACTTGCTGATGTTACTAGTTTTGAATATCTTGCTAAATAACCTTCTTTTACTTTTGGTTCATAAGGCTTTAAATTCATTCTTCTTTTTTCTAGTACATCATCGCCTACTAAAAGTTCTAACTTTCCTTTTAAAATATCTATTGAAATAATATCGCCTTCTTCTACTAAGGCTATGGTTCCTCCTTCTGCTGCTTCTGGGGAAACGTGTCCTATTGCAGCTCCTTTTGTTGCCCCACTGAATCTTCCATCTGTTATTAATGCTACATATTTATCAAGGCCCATTCCTGCTATTGCTGATGTTGGAGATAGCATTTCTCTCATTCCTGGTCCACCTTTTGGACCTTCATATCTTATTACTACTACATCACCTTTTACTATTTTTTTAGAAAGAATTGCTTCTATTGCTTCTTCCTCTGAGTTAAATACCCTTGCCGGTCCCTTATGTGTCAACATTTCTTCTAGTACTGCTGACTTTTTAACTACAGCTCCATCTTTTGCTAAGTTTCCTTTTAATACTTGTATTCCACCTGTCTTACTATAAGGATTATCTATACTTCTTATAACATCATTTTCATTTATAACAGCATATTTAAGATTTTCTCCATGTGTATTTGAAGTTGCTGTTATAGAATCTAAATTAAGTAAATCTTTCTTTGAAAGCTCCTTCATAACAGCTTGAACTCCACCTGCCCAGTATAAATCTTCTATATGTGTATCTGACGCTGGTGCTAATTTACAAAGGTTTGGTGTTTTTGATGATATTTCATTAATTATATCTAAGTTCATCTCAACCTTTGCTTCATTTGCTATTGCTGTTAAGTGAAGCACGCTATTTGTTGAACATCCTAAAGCCATATCTACAGTTAATGCATTTTGTATGGATTTTTCATTTACTATATCTCTTGGCTTTATATCTTTTTCTAATAATTTCATTACTGCCATACCTGCATGTTTTGCTAGTCTTATTCTTTCTGAATATACTGCAGGTATAGTTCCATTTCCAGGTAGTGCTAATCCTAGAACTTCTGCTAAACAGTTCATTGAGTTTGCTGTAAACATTCCTGAACATGAGCCACAAGTTGGGCATGCCTTATTTTCTAGTTCACATAAATCTCCCTCTAGCATAGTCCCATTCTCATAAGCCCCAACAGCTTCAAACATAGTTGAAAGTGATACTTCCTTACCTTTAAACTTTCCTGCAAGCATTGGGCCGCCACTTACAACTATAGATGGAATGTTTAACCTTAATGCTGCCATCATCATACCTGGTACAATCTTATCGCAGTTTGGAATAAAAACTAAAGCATCAAATGCATGTGCTTTTCCTACACATTCTATTGAGTCTGCTATAATTTCTCTTGTAGCTAGGGAATATTTCATTCCTTCATGCCCCATTGCTATACCATCACATACTCCTATTGTTGGGAATACTAAAGGTGTTCCCCCAGCTAGTAGAACTCCCTTTTTAACAGCTTCTACTATCTTATCTAAATTTATATGACCTGGAATTATATCATTTTGTGATGTTACAACTCCAATTAATGGTCTATCTATTTCTTCATCTGTAAGACCTGTAGCCTTTAGTAATGATCTATGAGGAGCCCTTGATGGTCCTTTTTTAACTACGTCACTTCTCAAATAACTCACCTCTTTTATCTTAATATTTCTTGTAAAACTAACTCTCCAATTTCTTTAGTTCCAACTAACTTCATTCCATCACTCATTATGTCACCTGTTCTATATCCATTTTCAAGAACTTTTAATACAGATGTTTCTATAAGCTTGGCTTCTTCTTCTAAATTAAAACTAAATTTTAGCATCATTGAAGCTGAAAGTATTGTGGCTAGTGGGTTTGCTATTCCCTTTCCTGCAATATCTGGTGCACTTCCATGTATTGGCTCATACATTCCAAAAGTTCCTTCACCTAGGGATGCTGAAGGTAACATTCCTATTGATCCTGTTATCATACTTGCTTCATCTGATAATATATCTCCAAACATATTTGATGTAACTATTACATCAAATTGTCTTGGATCTCTAACTAATTGCATTGCTGCATTATCAACATACATATGATTTACTTCTACTTCTGGATATTCCTTAGCAACTTCTTCTATAACACTTCTCCATAATCTTGAGCTTTCTAAAATATTTGCTTTATCAACACTAGTAAGCTTTTTATTTCTCTTCATAGCAGTTTCAAAACCTATTTTAGCTATTCTCCTTACCTCTTCAACATTATATCTTTCTGTGTCATATGCCCCTTTAATACCCTTTATCTCTTCTCTTCCTCTTTCTCCAAAATATATGCCCCCTGTTAATTCCCTAACTACACATATATCAATTCCATCACCTATTATGCTATCCTTAAGTGGTGATGCATCTTTAAGAGGTGCATATAATAATGCTGGTCTTAAATTACAATATAAATTCATTCCACCCCTAAGACCAAGTAATGCTTGCTCTGGTCTAGTTTTCGCATTTGGATCATCCCACTTAGGACCTCCAACTGCACCAAGTAGTACAGCATCAGCCTTCTTACATAATTCTAAAGTTTCCTCTGGAAGAGCTGTTCCCTTTTCATCAATTGCACAACCTCCAGCTAATAAATACTCATATTCAAATACATGATTAAACTTATCCCCAACACAATTTAAAACATTCACAGTTTGTTCCACAACCTCTGGACCAATTCCATCTCCAGGTATAACCGCTATTTTATAATTCATAATTAACCCCCGTTCTTCAGTTCACAGTTGTCAATTCACAGTTTACAGTTCACAGTTGATGAAATAATTCAGTTAAGCTGAATTATAAAATTTTTATAAACTGCGCAGCAGTTTACTCTTTAACTGTGAATTGTGGACTGTCCACTGTGCACTATTTTATTTATTTTCTTATTAACGCTTAGTCCTTACAGACTACTATTACTTATTCTTAATGTAATTAACTAGTCCATTTGAATTTATTATTTTCTGCATAAACTCCGGAAATGGCTCTCCTTGGTATTCTTGTTTTTTTGATTTATTCTTTATTACTCCTGTAGTAAAATCTATTTCAAGCTCATCTCCTGCATCTATTGACTTAACTGCTTCTTCGCATTCTATTATTGGTAGTCCTATATTTATTGCATTTCTATAAAATATCCTTGCAAAAGTTGATGCAATTACACAGCTTACTCCACTTTCTTTTATTGCTATTGGAGCATGTTCCCTTGATGATCCACATCCAAAGTTTTTATTTGCAACTATTATATCTCCATTTTCAACTTTTTTTACAAAATCTGCATCTATATCCTCCATACAATGCATTGCTAACTCTTTAGGATCTGATGTATTTAGATACCTTGCTGGAATTATTACATCTGTATCTACATTATCTCCATATTTAAAAACTCTTCCGTTTGCTTTCATATAAAATCCCCCTTTTTTTTAATGGAAAAAATGAATAAATTTAGGTAATAATTCAATAAAGTTGAATTATTTAAACACTTTAATAAAATTCTGAAAGAATTTATTCCTAAACTCTTTCACTCTTCACTTTTTACTCTTCCCTATTATTGCTTATTACTTATTACAGAAATTCCAATAGAATTTTCTCATCAACTTTCCTCTTTCATTCTTTCACTTTTAACTATTACTAATTATTTCAGAAATTCCCAATGGATTTCATCCATAACTCCTTCACTTTTTCATTCCTTCACTTTTCCAATTTCTTCTGGGTTTGTTATTTTCCCTGTTAGCGCTGATGCTGCTGCTACAGCTGGACTTGCTAAGTAAACTTCTGATTCAACATGCCCCATTCTTCCTACGAAGTTTCTATTTGTTGTTGATATTGCTCTTTCCCCCTTAGCAAGAATTCCCATATGTCCTCCTAAACATGGACCACAAGTTGGTGTTGAAACTACTGCTCCAGCTTCAACTAAATCCTTTATTATACCTTCTTCTAAAGCTTGAAGATAAATTTTTTGAGTTCCCGGGAAAACAATGCATCTAATTCCTTTTTTAACTTTCTTATGCTTTAGAATATCTCTTGCAATTCTTAAATCTGATATTCTTCCATTTGTGCAAGAGCCTATAACTACTTGATCTACAACCACTTCTCCAACTTCATCTATAGTTCTTGTGTTATCTGGTAAATGTGGGAATGCCACTGTTGGTCTTAACTTACTTAAGTCTACTTCATAAACTTCATCATATTCTGCATCTTCATCTGCTTCATAAATTGTCCATTCTCTTTGCGCATGCTCCATTAAATATTTTATTGCTACATCATCTACTGGAAAGATTCCGTTTTTTCCTCCTGCCTCAATAGCCATATTAGCCATTGTAAATCTATCATCTATTGATAAGTATTTTAATCCATCACCTACAAACTCCATTGATTTGTATAAAGCTCCATCAACACCTATCATTCCAATTATGTGAAGTATTACATCTTTTCCACTTACCCATTTTGATGGCTTGTTTTTTAATACAAACTTTATTGCTGAAGGAACCTTAAACCAACACTTACCTGTAGCCATTCCAGCTGCCATATCTGTTGATCCTATTCCTGTTGAAAATGCTCCTAATGCTCCATATGTGCAAGTATGTGAATCTGCCCCAATTACAACATCTCCTGCAACTACTAAACCTTTTTCTGGTATTAAGCAATGCTCTATTCCCATTTCCCCAACTTCAAAAAAATTAGTGATTTCTTTTTCTCTAGCAAATTCTCTAATAAATTTACATTGCTCTGCTGCCTTTATATCCTTATTAGGTGTAAAGTGATCTGGAACTATTGCTATTTTATCTTTGTTAAATACCTTATCTAAATTTAATTTTTTGAATTCATTTACTGCAACTGGAGATGTAATATCATTACCTAATACTAAATCTAAGTTTGCTTCAATTAATTGTCCTGCCTTTACACTTTCTAAACCTGCATGAGCTGCCAAAATCTTTTGAGTCATAGTCATTCCCATGTTTTTTTGTCCCCCTTTTTAAAAATACATTCTTACTGTTTTTTCTATATCTTTTATTAATTTATATTCTAATGAATCTACTAATGCTATCCAACTGGCTTCTACAACATCTCTTGATACCCCAACTGTACTCCAATTTTCTACTCCATCTGTTGATTCTATAAGAACTCTTACCTTTGCTCCTGTAGCACTTTCCGAATCCAAAACTCTAACCTTATAATCCACTAATCTAACTTCTTTTAACTGTGGATAAAAACTTTCAAGAGCTTCTCTCAATGCTTTATCTAATGCATTTACAGGTCCATCTCCTTCGGATGCGGTCATTTTATTTTTGCCATCAACTGTTATATTAATTAATGCTGTTGACGTAAAATTCTTATTATTCCAAGGCTGCTCACCTATAGTTTTAAAGTGATTCAACTTAAAGAAAGGTTTGTATTTCCCTATTGTCTTTCTTATTAAAAGTTCAACTGTCCCTTCTGCTCCTTCGAACTTGTAGCCTTCATATTCTAAGTCCTTTAGCCTATTTGTTATCTTTTCCACTTCTTTACTATCTCTTGTTATACTTGGGAAAATTTTTTGTATTTCTTTTAGAATGGTACTTTTACCACTTACTTCTGATACTAAGAATCTTCTATTATTTCCTATCAGCTCTGGCTTTATATGCTCATATGATTTTGATGCTTTTCCTACTGCATCTATGTGCATACCACCTTTATGCGCAAAAGCTGATGCTCCTATATAAGGCATATTATCTAACAAGTTTATATTGGATATTTCCGAAACAAACCTTGCTGTCTTTGTTAAATCTGCTAATTTTTCCTTTGGTATAGCTTCATATCCCATTTTCAATTGCAATGTCGGTATAATAACTGATAAATTAGCATTTCCACATCTTTCTCCTATACCTATAAAGGTACCTTGAATATGACATATTCCCTCTTCTACTGCTATTATTGAATTTGATACTGCCATACCAATATCATTATGACAATGAATACCAATTCTTCCACCTAGTGAATCAACTACACTTTTTGATATATTTTTAATTTCACTAGAAAGTGTTCCTCCGTTTGTATCACATAATACTATTACATCAGCTCCTGCTTCTTTTGCTGAGGTTATAGTTTCAAGAGAATATTTTTTATTCTCTTTGTATCCATCAAAAAAATGCTCTGCATCAAATATTACTTCTTTGTTTTTGCTTTTTAAATACTTTATTGAATCAACTATCATCCTTATATTTTCTTCTAAAGAAGTTTTTAATATATCTTTAACTTGAAAGTCCCATGTCTTCCCAAAGATAACAACAACATCAGTTTCAGCCTCTAATAAGCTTCTAATATTATTGTCATCTTCGACCCTTATGTTAGCTTTTCTTGTTGCCCCAAATGCTGCTAACTTAGAATTCTTTAAATTAACATTTTTCATTCTCTTAAAAAATTCCATATCTTTAGGATTAGATCCAGGATTACCAGCCTCTATATAAGATACCCCTATTTCATCTAACGCTATAGCAACTTTGATTTTATCCTCAAGAGAAAATGAAATATCTTCACCCTGTGCCCCATCCCTTAAAGTCGAATCAAAAATCTCTATAAGACTATTGCTCATTGCTAAAACACCCCCAATAGTAATGTGAAGAATGAAAGAATTAATAATGAAAAATTACTATAATAATTCAGCAAAGCTGAATTATCAAATTTAATTTAAGAAATCCCTTAGGAATTTCAATATAAATTTTTTCATTTTTTCATTCCTTCATTTTTTCATTCTAATTAAAATATTCCCCATAGTCTGTTATATTTTTGTCTCCTCTTTCTAATGCTGTTATTCCTGTTCTTACTATTTCCACTATTCCGTAGTCTTCCATAAGTTCTATTAATGCATTTATCTTACTATCGTCTCCTGTGAGTTCAATGGTTACTGTATTGTGGGCTACATCTATTATTTTGCTTCTAAATATTTTTACTACTTCGTTTATTGCCCCTCTTTTTTCTGCTGAAGCTTGGACTTTAATTAAAACCAGCTCTCTATATACTGAATATTCAGACTTTAATTCATGCACTCTTAGTACATCCTCTAGCTTGTTCAGCTGCTTTTTAAATTGTTCTAAAGCATCCTCATTTCCCATTAATGCTATTGTCATTCTTGATATTTCAGTATTTTCCGTTCTTCCAACTGTTAAACTATCGATGTTAAATCCACGCCTTGCAAATAACCCTGAAACTCTAGTTAATACCCCTGATGAGTTTCGCACTAGTACTGATAACACATGCCTTTCCAATTTTTTGCCCCCTTTTATTAAAAAATTGTGTGAAAAAACCACCATTAATGATATGACTCAATATGGTGGTAATAAACATTCCGCCTTAATTATACTATCACTAGGTTCCAACAAACCCTTGCCTTTAACGGTGCTTACCGGTTATCCTTTACTTATACCTCTTCGTACTTTCAAGGACACTGCTCTGGAGTGATAATCATTTAGTAAAGTATCCATTCACACCTACCATGGACTCTCTGTAACTTTATTCTCTAAATAAAAGTCTCCTTCTTTGCATTTTATAAAATTTATAAGGACCTATTAAATTTTGGTATTGCTAAAATTTTACTCCCCATTTCTCCTAGTGTCAATGATTTAATGAAAACTTTGGCAAATTACTTTTTATATACTACTTTTATTTGCTATTATTATTAATTTATCATTATTAATTCTATATTTTTATTAAAATATCAAAAATAAAATTATATTTATGTATTTATTTTATATATTATTTTAATACATTAACAACTTAACTTATTACTTTTATTGAGTTATTTATTTTCAATTAATCTGCATGTAAAATATATTGTATATCTATTGACAGAGATTTCTACTATATAATAAAAAATATTTCTATGTCCAAATATTATATATCACATAGGTTTCAATTGTATTGATTGCTTTTCTTGACACCCAAACTAGTTCTCTTAACCTATTTTTATGCAACTCATTGAAATAGACCCATTTTGAATACTTTGATGAATAATCTCTACATTCTCACCTTCTTGCTGTAATCCAATCACATATAATAGTGGTAAAAAATGTTCATCTGTTGGAACTGCAAGTTTTACTATATCTCCTAGCTCTCTATAATTAATTAGATCTTTATGCTTATGTTCTTTCACAGCTTTAACCATATAATTATCAAAAGCTTCTGCCCATTCATATGCCTCTCCATATATATCATAATCTGCTGTTCCTAAGTTATGAACTATATCCCCACTACCTATAATTAATAATCCCATTTCTCTAAACTTAGATAGTTTTTTACCTATATTATAATGCTGCTCTTCTGTTAAAAGTGCATTTAAACTTAATTCAAACACTGGTATATTAGCTTTTGGAAATATATATTTTAACACTCCCCATGAAGCATGGTCTAGTCCCCATTCATCTGTAAGCTTGGCACCTTCTTCAGATAATTCCTCTACTACCATTTTCGCAAATTCCTTCCCACCATCTGGAGTATATTTTATATTATATATTTCATCTGGAAATCCATAAAAATCATAAATTTGTTTTGGCTTATCACTATATGTTACATAAGTTCCTTTTGTTTTCCAATGTGCTGATATTACCATTACTGCTTTTGGTTCTTTTAAACTCTTTCCCAAATTTTTTAATGCTTTAGTGTAGTCATTATCTAATACTACATTCATAGGACTTCCATGTGAAATAAATAGTACTGGCATTTTCTTATTCATATTATTTCCCTCCTTATTTTTAAATTTATCAATAAATTCTGCTTTTATATTTTATCTATATCGATAGTATTTTATCTAATTCTTCAAAGCTGCTATAACCTTGTGCTATTATTTTTCCTTTATTACCTTCTACCATAATAACAGTTGGGAAACTCATTGCCCCCATTGAAGCTACCATATTAAAAACTGAGTAAGTTTCATTTGTTAATTCTTCTGATAAAAATTTCTTTTCAAACTCATCTTTGTCTATTCCAAACTCTTCTGCTATTGTAGTATAGATTTCTAAGTTATTAGGATCTTTTCCTTCAATAAAAAATGATTCTTGAATCTTTTTAAGAAATTCAAATGAAATATCCTTCTTTAGCTTTTGTGCTAAAACTACAGCTTTTGCTCCAGGTAAACTATCTAAAACCATATTTTTATTACCTAATACATTTTTATTAAATCCTTCTCCAAACTTTCTTCCTGTCAGTCTCTCTATATTTGTATTATGATTCTTTATATAATTTCCTAAATCATCATTAATACCCTTAACATTTTCATCTACCCACATTCCACCTGATAAAATTATAAAATCATATTTATCATTATATTTTTCTTGTATTTTAGTTATTACGTTACTGAAACCATAGCACCAACCACACATTGTATCCATAATATAATATATTTTTTTCTTCATATTTACTTATTCCTCCTAAATTTAAATAAACTTTTAAATAGTCACTATATAAACTTTCAATATTATTTATATAATCACTTAAACAATCTAGTTGTAACCATTTAAGTTACAACTATTATAAAAAAATAGAATATATTTATTCCATCTTTTTAATTAGTCCTTCAACTATATCCTTCATAGTAACGTCTTTTAGGACATTTTCCATGGCATCTTGAGCTTTAAAAAGTATAATCTCTAATACAATCTGAATGTTAGCTCCTATTGGACACTTAGGATTAGGATTTTCATGTATTTGAAAAAGCTGACCTTCTTCAACAACATCAACAGCCTTATATATATCTAGCAAAGAAATTTCTTCTATATCTTTTAAAAGATATGCGCCCCCGCTTCCTGGATTTACGCCTACTATACCAGCTTTTTTTAACATCCCTGTAACTCTTCTAATAATTACTGGATTAGTATTTACGCTTTCAGAAATCCATTCTGATGTACATAGTCTATCTTTCTCAATAGATACTACTGATAGTATGTGAACAGCTACAGAAAATCTGCTACTTATTTTCATAATAACCCCTCCTGTTGTAACCATTATAGTTACAGCTAAATAAAATGTCAATATTTTATTTAGAATCAAAAAAAATATTACTAGTATTTTTATTACTAGTAATATTTTTATTAACATATTATTAACATTTATAGTAAATATTTAATCAAAAAAATTTTTCCTATAAAATATTAACTTACTTCACACTTTCCTTTTGTTAATACTATGTTTTTATTGCAAAAATTTGAAACCATTTTATTATGAGTAACTATTATTATAGTTTTATTAAGAGATTTATTTAACCTACTTAATATTTCCATAATTTTTATACTGTTTTCTTCATCAAGAGCACCAGTTGGCTCATCGGCTAATATAATCTTTGATTCTTGTACTAATGCTCTCGCAATTGCTACTCTTTGCTGTTGCCCACCAGATAAATCATTCACTTTCTTATTTTCAAGTTCTAATATATCCAACTCCTTTAAATACTTTCTAGATAGAGTAAGTTTTTCTTTTCTTCTCATCTTTCTAAAATTAAGAGGAAGAATTACATTATCTAGAACAGAAAACTCCTTTATTAATGCAAAATTTTGAAATACAAATGCAACCTCTCTATTTCTTATATGTGATAATCTAGCTAAATTTTTATTTTCTATATTAACTTCGTTTAATATATATGTTCCACTATCAGCTGTATCAATACATCCAATAATATTTAAGAAAGTACTCTTCCCACATCCAGATGGCCCCATTATAGATACCATATCCCCTTCTTGAATTTCTAATGATAAATCCTTTAATACTGAAACATAACTAGCTCCTTTTCCATAGCTTTTATTTATATTCTTTAATGAAATAATACTCATTCTATAAAGCCTCCTATTAATTCTCTTGGGGATAATTTATTTATTTTTCTTAAAGAAACTATAACTACTAATAGAATTATTAGTAGTAATAGAATAGTTGAGACTAATAAATTAAATCCTATGTTTTCATTTATAAAAAGTGTATATACTTGTTTTCCTTCTTTTAAGTAGAAGGCTTCTCCTAATAAACATCCAATTAAAGCTACGAGCATAAATTCTTCTAATGCTTTCTTAAAAATATATTTCTTACTTCCTCCTACAGCATACAATACTCCAATTCTATCCCTACTAATATTTATTACATATCCTATTGAAGTTATAATTGCTGAAGCAATTATAAGACTAATAATTCCTAACCTTAATTTTTCATACATTATGTTTACTTCAACTTGGTCTAAAAATCTGTTTAAATCTACATTAAAACTATTTATACTAATATCACTATTAATATTATTTAATTGATTTTTAAGACTCAGAACTTCAGCTTGTAAGTTATCTTCATTTAAGTACACAATTATTGGATTAAAATTAAAATTCATTATTAAATCATTCTTAGATAAAGGCATAAACACCTTACCATTAGTTATTTGTGATGCCATAGTCGGGCTTCCTGTAGTAGAAAACATTACATCTTTCTTAAAGAATCCCTTTATTTCAAATATTTTTTCTTTATATTTTTCACTATTCCCTTCATATTTAATGATATCTCCAATATTATATAGCTTTCTTAAATTACTTCCTAAAATTATAGGTATCTTATTTCCTTTTAGTTCCCAATCATCTTCCCTTATTTCACCTTCAATATATTTGTTCTTATTTCTTATAAATGTATAATTAGCAGTATTAGGTTCTATAACATTATAAGGAGATTCATCTTCTCTATAGTTACTATTAAAAACACTAGTGTCTTTTGAAAATAAAGACATATCTATTGTATCATCTCCTTGGTAATTATCTCTAACCACTTCATACTCAATATTGTTATTATCTAAAAGTTTGAAAATCTCTTCTTGATTTTCACCTTTATCGTTTCCCATTATTAGTTTTTCAAAGGTAATTATTGCTCCATTTTCTCTCGGATAATACTTATCAAATCTTTTTATAAAGGTTTCTTTAAAATTTATAATAGATATAAAAGACCCCATGTAAAATACCCAAAACATTATTTGAATAATTATCAGAATATTTATTATAAATGCTCTTTTAAAGTCAAAAAATAAACTTTTATTTTTCATACTAACTCCTATCTTATTTCTTTTAATACTTTAAAACTTAAAGCATTAAAACAAGTTACAATCACTGATATAGCTATAATTATCCCAGCTAACCCTAGACTTATAAAAACTAAATTTAAATTTAATTTACTAAAAGAATTTATTAATATATTATTTATATATGTTATAGTTTTATATGCCATAGTCAAGGCTATAGGAATTGAAATTAATGCTATTCTGACTATTTTTATAAAAACTACCTTTATAATATGTCTATTTCTAGCTCCAAGCACTCTCATTATTGCTAATTCTCTTTTCATATCTTTTGCAAAAAATATTGAAAACAACATCATATTAATAAGCGCTAAAAACAAATTAAATATAAAATCTTTTGTTTCTGGAAGTTTTTCTAAAATTTCTTTTTTTATATCTACCATCGGAATGTTAGTAAATTTTACTTCATAATTATCACTTAAATTATTAAGCTTTTCTAAATCGCTATTTTTTATTAAATAATTAAAAACATTATATTTCTCATTATAAAATTGTAAGCTTTTTAGTGGAACTATTACATGATATGCTAAATAATCATTTCCTTTTAATTCACCAATAACTTTATAATAGTCATCAAAGACCTTTATATATCTTTCGCCTTCTTTTTCAATCGAATTTTTTATGGTTCCTTCACCTACTATAGCTACCCTTTCTCCACTATTAATTTTAATATCATCTACGCCTTTACTAACTACTTTCCCGAACTCATCTAAATCTATTTCTCCACTTATTCCAAGTATCTTAGTTGCTGCTATATAATCTTCTTTAACAATACTATCATCCATTTCAAGTGTTAATATATCTTTTATATTTATATCTTCTAATTCCTCTGTAAAAGATTTCATATCTTTTTTACTACCATCTTTTAATTGAACTTGTATAATACTATACTTAATATTAAAATTATTTTTTTCTGAACTACTCTTATATAACCTATAACTTGAGCTAAGAATTATTAATATACAATAAATAGATACAGTAAATCCTATTAAGAGAAACATTGATTTTATTTTTTTCTCATTCTTCATTATTACTCCTTAATTTTAAAAATGAAGCAATTTATTTGCTTCATTTTTACTTTAAATTTATTGTGTACTAAGATATAGCCATTCATACCTATCAGCATCTGCTCTTGTAGAATGTCCACTTCCCCAATATTGAGCATTTGCGGCACTTGCACGTGCTACTGCATTATAAGCAGCTCTACCTATTGCCTCACTCCCAGGAATTGTATTTCCTGCAGCTGTTGCATAAATTTTAACCCAAGCACCATTCCCATTCATAGTTTTGTTATCTGTACCTGCCTCATAAGTGTAAGTAGAACCTGATGGTTTAAATAAATACCCATATATTTCTGTCCCACTTTCTAATAACCAACTTCCATAATTCCAGGTAACTCTTGCTTTTACTGTAGTTGGAATAGTAAGGCAAGCTACCATTCCTAAAGCAATCAATATTTTTTTATTCATTTTCTCTCTTCCAATGTTATAAAATTACAATAAAATTCAATTTTGAAATATATTTCTATATAATTTTAACATTTTTTACATTATTATCATGTCGAAACAAGCACACAAAAAGGGAAAAATATAAGATAAAAAAATACATTCTTCAACATTATTTTTATTAAGTAAATCTAAAAATACTTTTTATTATATTTTTATTTGTGTATAGATTAATCTACTACCTAAGTAACTATAGATCATTTTTCCAGATATTATTAAAAGTTTATATACTAATAATATTATTACTTTGGCAATTATATTGATGTTTTATTTAAAATAAAAAAATATTACTAGTATTTTTATTACTAGTAATATTTTTATTAACATATTATATTTTACTTAATATTAAATCTACTAATCCATGCGCCATTTTATCTATTTCTTCTTGATTTTCTCCTTCTAGCATAACTCTAACTAGAGGTTCTGTACCTGAAGGTCTAATCAAAACTCTACCTGCACCATGAAGTGCTTCTTCTATTTTCTTTATTTCATTAACTATTTCTTCATCTTCTAAATATATATTTTTCTTATCATTTGGAACTTCAGCATTAACTAATACTTGAGGAAGCTCTTTCATTATTCCAGCCAATTCACTTAAAGTCTTACCACTTCTCTTTGTTATCGCTGCAACCTGAAGCGCTGTAACTAATCCATCACCAGTTGTATTGTATTCTAAGAATATTATGTGCCCAGATTGTTCTCCACCAAGAATATATCCATCCTTAACCATTTCTTCTAAAACATATCTGTCTCCAACTTTTGTTTTAATAACATTGATACTTTCTTTTTTACAAGCAATGTCTAAGCCTAAATTACTCATTACTGTAACTACTAAAGTATCATCTTTAAGCTTCCCTAAATCTTTAAGGTATTTTGCACATAGCATTAATACGAAATCTCCATTTATAAGATTCCCTTTTTCATCTACTGCTAAACATCTATCTGCATCTCCATCAAAAGCAAAACCTAAATCACATTTTTTTCTTACAACATAATCTTGTAATTCTTCTGGATGAGTTGATCCACAATTTTCATTTATATTTGTTCCATCTGGATTATCATTTATAACATAAACCTCTGCTCCAAGCTCTCTAAATGCTTTTACTGCAGCTTTATAACATGCTCCATTTGCACAATCTAAAGCTACTCTTAAACCTTTTAAATCTACTGGGATTGTAGATAATGCATAGTCTGTATATTCATCGAGAGCTCCAACTTCCATAGATGATCTTCCTAAATCATGTCCTGTTGGACTTGGTACTCCTTCAAATCCACTTTCTATAACTCTTTGGATTTCATCTTCTAATTCATCTTGCAACTTATATCCTTTATTATCAAAAAACTTTATTCCATTATATTCAACAGGGTTATGTGATGCTGAAATCATTATACCTGCATCAGCATTATATTCTCTTATTAAATGTGCTACTGCTGGAGTTGGAACAACACCTAATATAACAGCCTCAGCTCCTACTGAAAGTATTCCTGATACTAAAGCTGCTTCAAGCATATCTCCTGAAATTCTGGTGTCTTTTGCAACTAATATCTTTGGTTTATGAGTTCCTTCCGTTAATACATAAGCTCCTGCTCTTCCTAAACCATACGCTATTTCAGATGTTAATTCTGTATTTGCAATTCCTCTAACTCCATCTGTCCCAAACATTCTACCCATACTTTTTACCTCACTTTTTCTATTGGTTTATTGGTTGTACATAATATAACACTAATAGTATACATTTTTAATTTACATATTACAACTTTATTATATTACAACTTTATTATATTACAACTTTATTATTTTCTATTTTCTTCTAGCCTATCTAAGATCAGGTTATATCCTCCGGTTCCATAGTTTAAACACCTATTAACTCTGCTTATTGTGGCCGTACTAGCTCCTGTATTTTCTGCTATTTCTGTATAAATCTTTTTTTCTTTTAGCATATTAGCTACATGTATTCTTTGTGCTAAAGCCTTTAATTCATTTATAGTTGCAACATCTTCAAAAAAATTATAACATTCATCTATATTTTCCAATTTTAAAACAGCTTCAAAAAATAAATCTAATTCAGGATTATTAAGTTTACTTTCATTTCTACCCAACTTTTTCAATCCTCCTTTTCTTTAGAATAGTTCTCATAAGTTAAAGTATAATTTATATTAATATTAGTTTATAACTGTAACATTGTAAAGCCTTACTAATTTAAACATCTTCCTCTATGTCTACAGATATAAATTCTTTTAAGCCTCTTTCTTTAAGCTCATTATATACAGCTCTAGTTGGAATAAGCCATACTTCTCCAGTTCCTCTATAAACATTTAATAACCCTTCTCCACTAAGAGCTGTTCCAACAAGTGTAGTTCCTGACTTTTCTACTGTAAATTCTATATTATTACTTCGTAAAATAGCAAAATTCCCATCAATTTTTAAGGTATCTCTAAACATTTTACATCTTAGTATTTCATTTTCAGGCACTGGTACTTCTAACACTACTATTCCACTACCTCTAAGTCTAGTCTGATAAATTCCTTCATTACCAAAAATCATTGAAGATATATTTTTTTGCATTACTGGCTCTACTTCTATATTTTCTTCACAAGCATAAAATAATCCATCATCAACTATAATTTCTTCATCTTCTAGCTCTATTAATGTAAAATGCCCAAATCTAGGTTCTAAAAACACCTCTCCATTTCCTCTAAGAATTGGCTTGAACATACTCTCACCTGTTACTTTGCTTGAAAAAAACTTTTTCCCAAGTCCTATAATTCCTCCTGTTTTATTTTCTATTTCTATATCACCTTTCATATAACTTAAGGCGCCTGCTTCAATCTTTATTGCACTATCCTCTAATATCACTCTTATTTGTCTTAATTTGACCGATGATTTTTTCATAAAATCTAATTGTATTGATAGATTTAAATCATCTGAACCTTCTAAATTATCATATTCTAATATTTGAAATATACTATCATTTCTCATTTCAGAAATCATTGTCATTTTATTGTTTGCATTAAATGAAGTTATCATAATTCCATCCCTCCATCTATATTTTACCATATTTTTATATTTATAAACTACCATATAATTTAATGTATATTCTAAGAGCAAAATAGGTAGAATTAAAATATATCCATTAGTTTTTAAATCTCATTATTTTGTTGGAGGTGTTTTATGAAAGCAATTGTATATGAAGGTATTAGAGATACTAGCAATACAAAGGACATAATAAATCATGGTTTTTCTTTAAATAATGGAAATAACCAATCTAATACATTTGACAACAGAGATTATTCATCTAATATGATTAACAATGGAAAGGATACTTATGTAAAAATTATTTTAAAACCATAAAACTTATTAATTTACAATGTACATAAAAATAACTTACTTTACCAATTTCTCACATTAGCCTTAACACAACTATTTTCAATCTTATTCTTAATGTTTAATTGGAGCTGTTTCAAGATAGCTCCAATTAAACATTAAGAACTAAAAATATAGAACTAAATTTTATTTTTATATTTTTAGTACCACACTATAAAAGCAATTGTTTATGAAAGTATTAAAGATATTCTAGTGATTACATAAAAGAATTAATTGTAGATGATCAGATGTAGTAATTGATTGTGTTGGTATGAAGGGTAACATGTCAACATTTGAAAAAATAGAACTTTGTTGATCCAATATTAAGACTTATAAAAAAAGGAAGATTTGATGTTACTTATGTAATCACTTATAAACTTTCCCTTAAATGAGGAACTCTTGCTTACGATATATTTAGTAACAAAAAAGATAATTGTATAAAAGTAATATTGAAACCATAGATATAAATTGCGAAGCATTTTTCAGTTCACAGTTCACAAGGCACAGTTCACAGTTGGATTTAGGTGTCAGGGAACAGGGAACAGGGAACAAGCTCAATTATAGTCTGATACGCTTAACTAAGTTTTTAATTTCCCTCACTAATTATTTTTTACCAATAACTTAATTAATTATTAATTTAAATTCTTAATATAAGTTGGCGACGGTAAATAGACGGTGAAATAAGCATATAGCTAGAAACTAGAAGTACTTGGTGAAGGAAGAACTACTATGCCTTAGTGTTGTTGGTTTGTCTGAGCGCAGCGAGTTTAATCAAAACTCTTGGCATAGTAGTTCTCCGAGCCTAGTACTTCTTTGCGTAGCTATTTAGCTTATGAAACATATCTATTTATCGTCGCCTTTATATTTGCATTTTATTACAATTGTTATTTGTATTCCTTCGCTTCCTCTTCTCCTGTTATAGCTCTTATTGCTCCTTGTGCTAAGGCCAATAATTCATCTTCTCCTGGATAAACTGTAATAGGTGCTATCCATCCTGCTCTCTTTGTTAATTCTTCTATAACTTTATCTGAATATGCTATTCCGCCTGTAAATATTATTCTATCTACTTTTCCTTCTAAAACTGTGGCCATTTCTCCTATTGATTTAGAAATTTGATATATAAAAGCATCAAAATATAGTTGTGCTTCTTTATCACCTTCTGAAACTAGCTTTAACACGTCTCTTGCATCATTTGTATTTAAGTATGCTACGTATCCGCCTTTTCCAACCATCTTATTATATACTTCTTGTTCTGTAAAATTACCACTATAACACATTTTTATAAGTGCCCCTACTGGTACTGTTCCTGCTCTTTCTGGTGAAAATGGCCCTTCTCCATCTAATGCATTGTTTACATCTATTACTTTTCCATTTTTATGAGCTCCTACTGAAACTCCACCGCCCATATGAACAACTATTAAGTTTAAATCTGTATATTTGATTCCTGATTCCTTTGCATATCTTTTTGCAACTGCTTTTTGATTTAATGCATGGAATTTACTAACTCTTGGTAACTCAGGAACACCAGAAACTCTTGCCACATCATTAAGTTCATCTACAACAACTGGATCTACTATGAAAGCTGGTATATTCAGTTCATTACCTATTTGGTTTGCAATTATTCCTCCTAAATTTGAAGCATGTTGTCCTTGCACACCATCTTTTAAATCCTTAAGCATTGTTTTATTAACCTTATAAGTACCACTTTCCATTGGCTTTAGCATCCCACCTCTGCCAACTACTGCATCTAAAGAATTTATATCAAAATTCTTTTCTTTTAATACGTTTATTATTATATCTTTTCTGAATTTGAATTGATCATATATTGTTTCATATTGTGATATTTCTTCTGATGAGTGTCTTAAAGTTTCTACTAACACTTCTTGTTCTCCATCATAAACACCTATTTTAGTTGATGTTGAACCTGGATTTATTATAAGTAATTTTAAAGCCATTTGAATGTCCTCCTAATTGTTATTTATATTCTTTTGCTATTTCCTCTCCTCTTAAAACTCTTAAAGTTCCTTGAGCTAAGGCTAATAGCTCGTCTTCTCCTGGGTAAACTGTAATAGGTGCTATGAAACTTACTTTAGTCATTAAATCTTTCATAAGTTGTTTCCAATAAGCTATTCCACCTGTAATTATTATTCTATCTACTTTCCCTTCTAAAACTGTTGCCATTTCTCCTATTGATTTGGCAACTTGATAAACAAATGCATTGTAGTATTTTATTGCATCTTCTCTTCCTTCATTTACCCAATCTTCTAATTCTCTAGCATCATTAGTATTTAGATATGCTACTAATCCGCCTTTTCCTACTATTTTGCTATATATCTCTTTTTCTGTGTATTTACCACTAAAACATAATTTTATTAATTCACCAATTGGAACACTACCTGCTCTTTCTGGTGAAAATGGTCCATCTCCATCTAAGGCATTATTTACATCTATTACTCTTCCATTTTTATGAGCTCCTACTGAAACTCCTCCACCTAGATGTACTACTATTAAATTTAAATTGTCATAGCCTTCTCCAGACTCTATTCCGTATCTTTTTGCGACTGCTTTTTGATTTAAGGCATGAAACTTACTAACTCTTGGTAATTCAGGTACTCCGGATATTCTTGCTACGTCTTGTAATTCATCAACAACTACTGGGTCAACTATATATGCTGGTATATCTAATTCTTTAGCTATTTCATTTGAAATTATTCCTCCTAAATTAGAAGCATGTTGTCCTTGAAATCCTATTTTCAAATCTTCTAACATAGGGTCATTTACTAAATATGTTCCACCTTCCATTGGCTTTAGCATTCCACCTCTGCCAACTACTGCATCTAAGGTTTTCATGTCTATATTATTATCCTCTAATGCTTTTATAATTATTTCTTTTCTAAAAAGGAATTGATTATAAATACTATCATATTTTCCTATTTCATCTGAAGAATGTCTCAAAGTTTTAACAAAAACCTCTTTTTCACCTTGGTAAATACCGATTTTAGTTGAAGTTGATCCTGGATTGATAATTAGTAATTTGTAAGACATAACAAAGTCCCCTCCATAATATTATTTTTTTGCTTCTGCAACTAATGCAGCTAGTGCGATGGAGTGTACCTTTGTTTCAAAACTATCAGCTCTTGATGTTAATATTACTGGAGCAGATGTTCCAACTAAAAGACCTCCATTTCTTGATTTTGATGTATATGTTAAAGTTTTATACATAACATTAGCGGTTTCAATATTTGGAAGTAAAATTATATCTGCTTTTCCTGCTACTTTTCCTGTTATTCCTTTATGATATGCTGCTTCTTCTGATAGTGCATTATCAAGTGCTAGAGGTCCATCAACTATACACCCTTTTATTTGTCCTCTATCATTCATCTTTGATAATAATGCTGCATCTACAGTTGCTGGCATATCTGCATTTACTACTTCTACTGCACATACTGGAGCTACCTTTGGTAATTCTATTCCACAAGCATGGGCAACTTCTACTGAATTATTTAATATTTGTACCTTTGCTTTTAAATCTGGGTAAGTATTAAATGCTGCATCTGTTAATAAAATTAATCTATCAATTCCTTCTATTTCAAATACAGAAACATGTGACATAAGTTTTCCTGTTCTTAATCCTATTTCTTTATTAAGAACACTCCTTAAAAATGTAGCTGTATCTACTAACCCCTTCATAACCATATCTGCTTTTCCACTTGATACTAACCTTATAGCTTCTAAGGTTGCTTTATTTATATTTGGCTCATGAACTATTTCAAATTGTGTAAGATCCATATCAATTTTATCTGCTATTTCTTTTATTTTTATAGAATCTCCTACTAAAACTGCTTCTGCAATTCCTCTTTCTTTTGCAGCCTTAATGGCTTCTAATACAGGTTCATCCTGTGCCACTGCTACTGCTACTTTTTTCTTAGTACAATCATTAACTTTTTTCAATAAATCATCAAAATTTTTACTCATTTTAGCACCTCTTATATCATTAATGTTATTTATATTAGTAAATATATAAGGAAATAAAATTTCCTTAACATCTATTATAATCCTTAAATTTCATTTACACACTAGTATTTGTTAAAATTATATCAATTTTTGATATAAACTACAAATATTTCCCTTTAATTGTAACAAAAAAAATTCTGAAAACTTAAATTTTCAGAATTTTTGTTAATTTTTATTTTATTGGTTTATATTCTCTTATTATTTTTTCTGCTACCTTTAATCCATCAACTGCAGCTGATATTATACCACCTGCAAATCCAGCTCCTTCTCCTGCTGGGAATAAACCCTTTATTGATATACTTTGTAAGTTTTCATCTCTAATCATTCTAATAGGTGCAGATGTTCTTGTTTCTATCCCTGTTAAAACTGAGTCATAGTTTCCATATCCTTTGATTTTTTTATCAAAGTCAACTATACCTTCTTTCAGTGCTTCTATTACATATTCAGGAAGGCACTTTCTTAAATCTTTAAATACATATCCTGCAGTATAACTTGGAGTAACAGTTCCAAGCTTTTCACTTACTTTATCCTTCATAAAGTCACCTAATAATTGTATTGGAGCCTTATAATTTCCCCCTCCTAGCTTAAATGCTAAGTTTTCATAATGCCTTTGAAATTCCATTCCTCTTAATGGTGAATCTCCTTCAAAGTCATCTGGCCCTACTGTAACAACTAAAGCTGAATTAGCATTAGCTAGATCTCTTGCATGATAACTCATGCCATTTGATACTAATCTTTCATTTTCTGAAGCAGCTGCAACTACAACTCCTCCTGGGCACATACAAAATGAATATACAGCTCTATTAAGCTTTTCACTTTGATAAGTCAATCTATATTCCGCAGCCTTAAGTCTTGGATTATTATACATATCTCCATATTGACTTTTATTTATAAGTTCTTGTGGATGCTCTATTCTCACACCAATTGCAAAAGCTTTTGGTTGCATAAATACTCCTATTTTATGTAACATTTCATATGTATCTCTAGAACTATGTCCTATTGCCATAATAAGATTTTCACACTCTATTTCCTTGCCATTTACTATTATTGATTTTACTTTACCATCTTCACTTTTTATTTCTTCTAATTTAGAGGAAAATAATACTTCCCCACCTAAATTCCTTATTCTTTCTCTTATATTCTTAACTACACCCTTTAAAAGATCTGTTCCTACATGTGGTTTAGCAATATAAGTTATTTCTTCTGGTGCACCTGCCCTAACTAATTCTTTTAATACATAATCACATCTTGTATCCTTAATTCTAGTGGTTAGTTTTCCATCTGAAAATGCTCCTGCTCCACCTTCTCCAAATTGTACATTTGATTCTGTATTTAATTCACCTGTTTCCCAAAACTTATTAACAGTTTCCGTTCTTTTCTCCACATCTTCTCCACGTTCTATTACTAAAGGTTTATATCCCTTTTCTGCTAACAATAACGCTGCAAATATTCCTGCAGGTCCAAAGCCTACTACCACCGGTCTATTCTTCAATTCAATGTTTCCAAACACTATATCTGCATCATATGAAGACTCTGTAACTTTTATATCCTTATCTTTTAATTTATTAACTATTTTTTCTTCATTTTTATGTTCTATTTCAACACAATATGTGTACTTTATATTATTTTTCTTTCTCGCATCCAGACTTTCTTTAATTATTTTAAAGTTTTGAACTTCTTCTTCTGAAACCTTTAATTTCTTAGCTATTTTCTTTATCAATATTTCTCTATCTTCATCTATTCTTAAGATTATATTATTAATCCTAATTGACATAGTTAATCCTCCTTTGTAATAAATTGCAAAGCAATTTATTTAGTTAGCAGTGCACAGTTCACAGTTTATGATAAAACTACTTTGTAGTTTCTGAATTTCAAATTATATCAACTCATTAATCATTGAAATAATGATTTCTTAATTCAGCTAGTTAAATTATTTCCATAACTGTGAACTGTGCCTTATGAACTTCAAACTAGAAATTTTGATTCACAATTTAATAAACTGTTCCCTGTTACTTGTTCCCTTATACTCCTAACTGTGAACTTGTGCACTGTGCCTTGTGAGCTAATCAATTGCTTCCACCGTTGACTGCAGAAGAATCTCCTTGAACAACGTCCTTAATCACTGTAATAGTAATCTTTTCTATTGAGTCTATAGAAAAATTTTCATTCAACCCTTGCAAAGTTACTTTTGGTTCTTGTTCAAATGTTCCATCTTCTTTAAATGAACTTACATCTAGTGTTGCCTTTATATTATCAGATGTCACATTCACTATTTCATCTTCATATCCACTTATAATGATTTTGACTGTATCTTTATTAGGTGTAGCCTTTACACCTTGGATAATTCCACTTATACTGTATTTTACGCTAAATTCCTTTGTTACCAACTTTATTACATTTATCTTTGCAGTTACATATTCTTCTCCTTGGGATATAGTTAATCCTTCTGGAACCACTATTCCTAATGAGACATCCTTATTCTCACTTATTGTACTTAAATCTAGTGGTGTTGTATTTACTTCATTAATTGAATCTAATATATCTTTAGGACCTAATAATTCTATTGTCTTCCTAGAACTATCTACAGATTTTAACTTCATTCCATTAGGTAATTGACCTATTGTAACAATATTAACTTTTACAGATTTACCTTTACTAACCTTTACTTCAACATTAGCAGTCTTCTCTGAAAGGAAGACATCTGTAACTTCACTGCCTCCATCATCTAAAGCTTTTATCTCATAGTTTCCCACAATGTCCTCAGATACATCTTCTTTATTATCTGTAACAACTAATCTTGACACTCTACTAACTGCTGATTCTGCTCCAATTACTTTAACTTCACTTGGACTTATATCTGCTTCTGATACAAAATATCCTTGTTTTGGTGTAACATTTATATTTGAAGTTACCGTCATAACTTTTTCTATCATATCTTCTATCTTAATTGATACAGTTAATGTATTGGTATTTCTTATACTAACTGTAATCGGATAATCTATTATAGATACTGGAATCTTGTTTTCACCTTTCTTCCAGGCATATTCACTTAAATCAACTTGAACTTTAAAATCACTTTTCTTAATTTTATTTATATCATTTGTATTTCCTTCAACTTTCAATGTCACATATAATTGCTGATTAGGAGTTAATGCTAGTTTTGAACTTGCTAATGTATCTGTATTTATTAATTCAACTGGTATTTTACTTATTTCAGTGGTCCTTATTTTATTTTCTACATTAGTTACATAAACCCATAAACCTATGGATAATAAGATACATATTATAGGTACTATTAATCTATTTTTTTCCTTCTTATCCAAGCTCTCACCCTCTCCCCAGCTGATTTAACTTTCTTCTTATCACTATGTTGCATCATCTTTATTAAGATTACTCTTAATTTTTCTTTATCATAATTTCTTGTTAATCTTCCATTTATAGCTAAGGATATTACCCCAGTTTCTTCTGATACTACTAAGACTATAGAGTCTGAAACTTCTGATAGCCCTATTGCAGCCCTATGTCTTGTTCCTAGTTTTTTATTTATTGTATTATTATTTGTAAGTGGAAGTACACATCCCGAAGCCAATATTCTATCTTTTCTTATAATAGTAGCCCCATCATGCAATGGAGTATTAACTACAAATATATTCTCTAATAAATTTGAAGTAACTTTTGCATCTAATATTGTTCCTGAGTTTAATACTTCTCCTAATCTTGTTGCTTGTTCTATAACTATTAATGCTCCGGTTTTAGTTTCTGCTAAGTTTTGAATTGCAGTAACTATTTCATTTACTGTTATATTTCTTTCTTCTTCATCTTGTATATTGTGTATTTCTTCAAAAGCACTTCGTCCTATGTGCTCTAAAGCTCTTCTTATTTCTGGTTGAAATATAATAACAATAGATAAAAGTCCAATTGTTAATGTTTTATTTAAAATAAAATTTAACATCTCTAATTTTAAGACATAACTTATTGGTATTAATGCTACCATAAGAACGATTCCTTTTAAAAGTTGCTCCGCTCTTGTTTCTTTTATTAATGTATATCCTTTATAAAATATATAAGCAACTACTAATATATCTAAAACAGAAAATACCGATATATTTTTTAATGTGTTCATTATAAATGTGATAATCTCTTGCATAAAGGGCACCCCCTAACCTTCATATATATTAATTATACACCAATTAGTAAATTCTTAGTATAATACTTCGATTTTTTTTTAATTTTATAATATTTTCTACTTTACTATAATATAAATTTATGTAAAGAGATTTATATGAGGTGATAATCATGAAAGAAAAATTTATTACTTTTTTTAAAAACCATAAAAATTTAATGTTATTTTTAGCATCTGCTTTTTTATTATTATTTTTTTCAGTATTTTTTATTATATACAATTCAGATTCTAATATATCTAAAAGAAGCTTAAAGCATATAGCTAATGACTTAAATACTATTAATTCGAATTTAGAGTCTGGGATTAAAGATCTAACCATTGACACCAATAGATCTTACGAAATTTTAACCAAATCTTCTGGAGAGTTAAAGAAACTTTTAACTTCTATATCTGAAATAAAAGAAACTAATGAAGAAATTTCATCTATAAAGAGTGATTTGAATAATGCTATAGATTCTACTATAGCTCTTTATGATAATTGTATATATGTTTTATCTAATCCAAATAGCATAAAATCTAGTGATGACTTAAATACCTTCCTTACTGCCAAGGAAAAATGTGTTCAAAGCTACTCTATATTAAGTGCTCACAATGTTAACATTAATTTTTCGAAGAAATCACTATTATTTTTCGAAAATACTTATAATTATTTAAATACTATAATTAAAATTAATAGAGATTCTGAATTTCAAAATAAACAACAACGTGAATTCTTTTTTCAACTTGAAAGTTTTAATTCAGACTTTAATAAACTAAATGAAGATTTAATGATTGCTATTAATAAAATACGAGAGGATAAAAGGGATTTGCAAGCCGTTATTGATGACATATATAATAAAGAGCATATTTATGAAGAAATACAATCCAAATCAGTTTCTATTTCTATCCCTGATGGATATATAAAGGTATATGAATCTTTAAATGAGTATTTGAATTTATATGCCATATATTTAAAATCAATTAAAGAAGCTGTAATATATGAAAAAACTTGTTCTGATATAGATAAATATTCTGAAGAAATAAATAAGAATTATAAAAATGCTACCTCAAAAAGAGATGATGTTTTAAAGGCCTATTCTGCATATAAAAGTAATTTCTAAAATAATTAGTATTAAAATTTTCCTTTTGGTAATAATAATCTTGGATTTAATATTATCCAAAAGGAGGTTATTTATGAAATATTTAAAAACAATACCTATTTTATTTTTAACCTTTTTATTTTCAGCAGAAATCCCTGTATTAGCTTATAGTACTATTAGTACAGCATGCAATACCAATGGTACAATAAGCACTGACGTTAGTAGAGAATTAGATAATAATTTAATAAATATGCCAGAAGAGAGTGTGGTTGAAGTTTTTAATCACAATGAAAATTTAATATATTTGACAGAAGATGATTTGAATTTAATGGCTAAAATCGTATATGCTGAAAGTAAAGGTGAGCCCTTTGAGGGTAAAGTCGCAGTTGCATCGGTTATTTTAAATAGGGTATTAAGTCCAGGATTTCCAGACAGTATTAGAGAGGTTATTCTTCAACCAAACGCATTTTCTTGTGTTATTAATGGTGAGATATCAGTTGTTCCTACAGAAGAATGTTATAATGCTGTTTATGAAGCTATAAAAGGTAATGATCCAACAAATGAAGCATTATTCTTTTATAATCCTTCCATAGCTACTTGTTCTTGGATGCAAGATGTTGAGAAAGCTGATAGTAAATCTATTGGTCAACATTTATTCTTTAAAACAAGTTACTAAAAATCATATGAATGGAGCTGTATATGCGACAGCTCCTTCTTTTATCAAAATTTATTAATCATTATTACCATACTAATATTTTAAATAATTAATCTTAAAAAAGAAATTCAGCAGAGCTGAATTTCTACCATAATTGTCAATTGTTAATTATTCGAAGGTTCCCATTACAATTGGTTCACCTTTTTCTACCATAACCTTCCCATTTGCTATAACAATATCTATTTCTAATGAGTTCTCATCTACCAATACTAAATCTGCATCTTTGCCCTTTTCTATTGATCCCTTATTAGGAAGCTTTAATAATTCTGCTACATTTGATGTTATTACTTTAAGTGCATCTTCTATTTTAATATCATATGTCTTTATACATTCCTTTACTTCTCCATAAAGGGTTTTAACTGAACAAATTCCTAACTTTATTATGTTTCCTTCCTCATCAAATATAGGCATACTTCCATTTCCATCTGATGAAAAAGTTACATGTGATATATCTATAGCATTTTTAAGTAAAATATTTAAGCCCTCACTTGCTCTTAATTCTCCTGGCTCTAAAAATCCTGGATCTGAACTTGTAGTAAGGTCTATAAATCCGCCTTTTTTAATATATTCTTCTCCAGCATTAAATAATTCTTTGCTTCTATTTATATGAGTTGGTAATAATTGAGTTGCAGGAATTTCTGTTTCTCTTATTAATTTAAATAAGTAATCTAATTTTCTATCTCCACCACCTAGATGCACATTAACAACTCCAGCCTTTCCAGATAACAATCCACCTACTCTAGCTTGTGCTACTGATTGTATAAATTCTTCATATGTTGATTGGGAACTTCTATTATCAGATAATGCTAACTCCCCTATCCCAATAACTTTGTCTATAAGCATTATATCTTTTTTTATACTATCTGTTAATGTTTTTACTGGTATGTCATAAGAACCTGTATAACAATATGTTGTTATTCCTTCTTCCTCTAAAGCTCTAGCCTTGGCTATTAAACTTCCAATGTCCCTAAAAATACCATCTGTCCCTATACAACCTACAACAGTAGTTATTCCCGCTCTAGTTAAATCTGATAATTTTATTTCAGGTGTTCGTGTGTTAAATCCACCTTCTCCACCTCCACCATTAATATGGACATGACAATCTATAAACCCAGGGAAAAGTAATTTTCCTTTGCCATCTATAATTTTTATATCTAAGAAATTTTTTGGAACATCCAAACTTTCGTATATTCCTTCAATTTTATTTGATAATATAACTACATCCTTTTCTCCTTGATAGTTGGGAGAATAAACTTTTATTCCTTTTATAACTGTTATCATCTACATCTCTCCTATATTTCAATCACTTAAAATATCCTTTATAAGATTATTATTATAAAGGGAATTTGGATATTTACTAACAAGCTCTCCTGCATAAAGTTTACTTTTTTCTTTATCCAAACTTTTATACAATAAGGATATTCTATAATAAGTTTCTTCTATATAGTTCCCATTTTCATAGTTAGATATATAATCTTTAAAATATTTTATAGCTTCTTCATATTTACCTATTTTTTCACTTGTTGATGCCAATAAAAACATTATATCATCATGTAGATGGTTATCCCTTGAGTGAGTAATAGTAGCTTCTAATAAATATTTAGATTCTTCATACTTCTCTTCTTGAAATAAATCTGTTGCCTTTATATAATTTTCTCTTATTTCATCATCTGTTAATGGAACTACTTCTAAAATACTACTTTGATTATTATCTTTATTTTCTTCTTTATCTTGATTATCTTCTTTCTTCTCATTCTGCTCATTATTCGTACTTTCATTCTCAACAGGCTTTGGGATATTATTAACTAATTCTTCTTTATTTATTGATAGCTTTTTAAACTTATTATTAAGTAATATTCCTGATGTTAAAAAAATTACTGCTATAAATGCTATTATTAATGTCTTCAAAATTGATTTATTATTTATATTTAGAATTTCATTTATTTCTTTTTTTGTACTTATTGCCCTATAATTAAATTTATCTATAGCTATAACTCTTTCCACATATTCCATACTTAAGCTATAGTCAGCTTTCCGTAAGTAGCATATTGCTAAAGCATTATTAACATTTATAGAATTGAAGTCACTTTCTTTGCAAATACTTAGATTTTCTAAAGCTTCATCTATATTTAAATCCTCTATTAATTCCTCTACTATTTTATATAAGTCTTTTCTATAAAAATCCCTCTGTACATCTTTTAAATATGATTTTGCTATATCATTATTATTATGATGTTCATTTATTTTCCAAAGTGGTATCGCTTCCTCAAGATTTCCTTTTAAATATAATAATAATCCCTTTAAATTAAGAAGATTAGAGTCTCCTAGATCTCTTGATATACCAATTTCACAAACCTCTAGCGCCTTATCTATATACCCATTATTATATAAATGAAGTGCTTTTTCATATGCCCTTTTATCCTTATTTTTCATTTCATTACCTCTTCTAAATCTACAAATAAAGTATTAATCCTATAATTCCTGCTATTACTATAACTAGTATAGGATGAACTTTTTTACTTAGTAATACTAATCCTATTATCGTAGTTATTATTATACTCTTTAAGTCTAAATAGGATTCTTTTGCCAAATCTACAAAGGCTTTTATTATTAAGGCAATTAAAACTGGTCTCATTCCCATTAGTGCTGATTTAATTAATTTAGATTCTTTAAATTTTTCTAAAGTATTGCTTATTATAGATATTAATACAAATGAAGTTATTACTACCCCTATAGTTGCCATAATGGCACCTAAAACTCCTGATAACTTATACCCTACAAAAGTGGCTGAATTTATGGCAACTGGTCCCGGGGTCATTTGAGATATACCTATAATATCCATGAATTCACTTATTTTAAGCCAATGATTTTTTTCTACTATTTCTCTTTGAATAAAAGGGATCATAGCATATCCACCGCCAAAGCTAAAGGAACCTATTTTAAAGAAGGAAATAAATAATCTTATTAATATATTCAACTATTTCACCTTCTTTCTTAGAAAGACAATTCCATATATAGCTGAAGTAACTATAACTATAATTGGATTTATATCAAAAAATATTAAAGCTACAAGTGCTATTATAATAATTACTATATTTTGTACACTTTTATCTATTCCTTTACTTAAGCTTATTGCTCCAGCTAATACAAGCATTGGGACTGCAGCTGTTATTCCCTTAAATACTGCATTAACATAATAATTATCTCTAAATTTCATAAAAAATGCTGCTATTATTAATATTATAAAAAATGAGGGTAGAACAACAGCTAAAAGAGCCATTATAGCTCCAATAAATCCTCCTATTCTATATCCTATAAATACTGAAAAATTAACTGCTAGTGCCCCTGGTAAACTTTGTGATACTACTAATATATCCATAAATTCTTCTTTTTCAATCCATCCCTTATTTTTAACAACCTCTTCTTCTATAAGTGGAATCATTGCATATCCACCTCCAAAAGTAAAAGCTCCTATTTTAAAAAATGTTATGAACATCTCTATAATTTTATTCATATATTCTTTTCACCACCTACATTGAACTATTTTAAGTAAAAATAAAAAGCCACATTCATAGTATGTGACTTTTCATCATTTTAATTATTCTTGTTCTAGTATTATTTTCTTAGCTGTTAAAATTGATGTAGCACTCATTGAGAATTCATCTAAGCCATATTCAACTAATGTTGGAATTGCAGCTTCATCTCCAGCCATTTCTCCACACATTCCAACCCATTTACCATGTTTATGAGCTCCATCTATTGTCATCTTTATTAATCTTAATACAGCTGGGTGCATTGGATTATAAAGGTATGATACTTTTTCACTCATTCTATCAGCTGCTAATGTATATTGAATCAAGTCATTTGTTCCTATTGAGAAGAAATCTACATATTTAGCTAATTCATCTGCATACACAGCTGCAGCTGGGATTTCAACCATGATACCCCATTGAATTTTTTCTGAGTATTCTATTCCTTCTGCTTTTAATTCAGCTTTACATTCTTCTACAAACTCTTTTGCAGCTTGGAATTCTTCTAAGCCTGAGATCATTGGGAACATTACAGCAAGATTTCCATAAACAGAAGCTCTAAGTAATGCTCTTATTTGAACCTTAAATATATCTTTTCTATCTAAACATAATCTTATAGCTCTATATCCTAAGAAAGGATTCATTTCTTGTGGTAATGGTAAGTATGGAAGTGTCTTGTCTCCACCAATATCTAGAGTTCTTATAACAACTTGCTTTCCATCCATTATTTCAAGAACTTTCTTATAAGATTCAAATTGTTCATCTTCAGTTGGAGCTGAATCTCTATCCATATATAAGAACTCAGTTCTAAATAGTCCAACACCATCTCCACCATTTGCAACTACAGCCTCAGCATCTGCAGGTGAACCTATGTTTCCACAAACTTCAACTCTTCTTCCTGATTTAGTAACTGTCTTTACACTTATAAGTTTCTTTAATTCTTCTTGTTCTGCTAAGAATTTTTCTCTCTTAGCTGTATATTCATCTATAACTGATTGTTCAGGATTTATTATACATACACCTTCAATACCGTCAACTATAATAAAGTCTCCGTTTTTAACAGATGTAGTTATATCCTTCAATCCTACAATTGCTGGTATTTCTAAAGTTCTTGCCATAATAGCTGAGTGAGAAGTTCTTCCCCCAATATTAGTTAAGAAACCAACAACCTTACTTCTATCTAATTGTGCTGTATCTGATGGAGTTAAATCATGAGCTACTACTACAGTATTTTCTTCTGTTATAGCAAATGAATCTCCGCCTTTTCCAGCTAAATTTGAAATTATTCTCTTTGAAACGTCTTTAATGTCTGCAGCTCTTTCTTTCATATATTCATCTTCCATTGAATCGAATATCATTACAAATGTATTTGTAATATTTTCAACTGCTTTCATTGCATTTATACTATTAGATTCTATTTCTAATAACATTCCACCAGTAAATTCTGGATCATCTAATAAAGTTAAGTGAGCTTCGAAAACTTGAGCTTCATGTTCTCCAATTTCTGCTAGTGCTTTATCTCTAATTGCAGTTAATTGTACTTTTGCTTGCTCTAAAGCCTTTTGTAGAACTTCTTTTTCTGCTTCTACATTAGAAACTTTTGTATCTGTTATTACTATTTCTTCATGTTCTTGTAAAAATACTTTTCCTATTGCATAACCTTTAGATGCAGCTATACCTTTTTTCATTTCCGAGATTCCTCCTTAATAATAGCTATAAACTCAAATTTTATATGAAATTTATAGAAAGTACTAATCTGTTTTTAAATTACAACTACAATGTATTATATCATACTTTTTCACTATGTTAATAATAATAAACATAAAATTTATTATTTTATCTTATTAATTTAAATATTCCATCTATTTTAATTGTATATTTTAAATGTAATTATAGTTTTGTTTAATAAACTTTGTAAAATATTCTAATATTTATATTGCTATTTATTCCTTATACATTGTTTTGTCATTTTATAGTATATATATGTATATTATCATATATTATAGAAATAGGAATCAAAAAAACTCCCGTAGGAGTTTTCTAAATTAAATAATTAAAAGTACTTTTGAAAAAATTTCATATATACTGATATACTAATTCATAATCACTTTTTAATTACCTATATTCACTATATATTTTCTTTTATAAATCATCTATAAGTGCCCCTGCTTTGGCATATGCTGTTGATTTAGCTTCAAAAAAATCTGTTTTAACTGAATTTGCATCTGCTAATATATCTACCCAAGCAGCAGGATTTTTTTTGTACCCATCATATATTGCATCTAATCCTATTGCTCTCATTCTTAGGTTACCTAGATATTTTATATAATCATTAATTAAGTTCTTATTTATTCCTTGAATATTATCACCTATAACATAATTTCCCCAAGCTATTTCATGTTCTACCGCTGTTTTCATCATTTCTTTTAATTGCTCTTTTAAATCTTCTGTAAATATTTCTGGTTGTTCTACTTGTAATTCTTTTAGTATATTTCTAAATAACCAAAGATGTGTATTTTCATCTCTATTTATATATCTTATTTCTTGTGCTGAACCTGGCATTTTTCCATTTCTCTCTAAATTATAAAAGAACATAAATCCTGAATAAAAGTATATTCCTTCTAGGATATAATTTGCCATTACAGTTTTTACAAGATTTACTTCTGTTGGATTTTCTAAAAACTTATTATATAAATCTCCAATAAATTTATTTCTATCTAATAATATTTTATCATTTTTCCATTGATATAATATTTCATTTCTCTTTTCTGGTGAACAAATTGTATCTAGCATATAGCTATAGCTTTGCGAATGAACAGCTTCTTGGAAAGCTTGTATAGTCAGACATAAATTTACCTCACTGGCTGTTATATAGTTATTTATATTAGATAAATTGGCAGTTTGTATTGAATCTAAAAATATTAAAAAAGATAATATCTTATCATAAGCTGTTCTTTCTTCATTTGTTAGCTTATTATAATCTTTCAAATCTTGAGAAAGATTTATTTCTTCTGGAATCCAAAAGTTATTCATTGCTTGTCTGTACCAATCTGACACCCAAGTATATCTCATATTATTAAAATCATTTAAGTTAGTAGTATTTCCGTTTATCATTCTCTTTTTAGATATTTCTGTATCACCATATTCATTAAAAAGAGGTTTCTTATTTATGATCATTTCTATTCCTCCAGTTCCTTTATTTATATTATGCTGAACAACTTTCACAGTCACTTACTGATAGGGATTTTGAACGTACATAGTATATTGACTTCACTCCACATTTGCATGCTTCTATATATAAATTCATAATTTGTCTCATAGTGTAATTAGTTGTTATATATAAATTAAAAGATTGCCCTTGATCTATATGTCTTTGTCTTACTCCATTCATTTCTACACACCACTTTTGATCTATGTTATATGCAGAGTTATAGTACCAATAATTTTCTTCATTTAGATTTGGTGCAGTTTTTGGTATTATACTTCCCTTTTTCTCCTCTAACCAAAATCTAGACATTACTGGATCTATCCCCTCAGAAGTTCCTGCTATAGTTGCCGTTGATCCATTTGGGGCTACAGCTATCAAATATCCATTTCTCATTCCATAAGTATTTATATCTTCTCTTAATTCATTCCATTTTTCTGAGTTATATCCTCTAAGTTCAAAGTAATTTCCATTATCCCAATCTGAACCTTCAAAGCATGAATATCGTCCTTTTTCTTTTGAAATATTCATGCTCGCTTTTATTGCGTGATAATTAATTCTTTCATAGACATTATCTGCAAAATCTTTATGTCTATCTTCTGTCCAGTGAATTAAATTATTGGCTAACATATGGTGATATCCACTTGTTCCAAGCCCTATTGCTCTATATTTTTTATTAGTTACTTCTGCAAATGGTACTGAATAATAATTTAGATCTATTACATTATCCATAGCTCTTATTTGAGTTTCTACAACATATCCAAGTTCTTTATCATTTTTAACATCAACATTACCTAAAACTACTGATGATAAATTACATACTACAAAATCACCTGATTTTGTTTTTTCAACTATTATTGAATCTCCATTTTCATCTTTTATCTCACACTTTTGTATATCCATAGGACTCATATTTTGCATAATTTCTGTACAAAGATTTGATGAGTAAATCATCCCTTTATGTTTATTTGGATTCATCTTATTTACTGTATCTCTATAAAAAGCAAAAGGTGTTCCTGTTTCTGCTGCACTTTTTATTATTAATCTAACTATTTCTTTTACTGACATAACTCTCTTACTTATGCTTTCATCTTCTACACATTCATAATATCTCTTTTCCCACTCTTCTCCATAGAAATCTTCTAATGAATATCCCTTTGCTAATCTGATTTCGTGAGGACACATCATATACCAATTTGAATCTATATCTGTTTCTGCAAGCTTCCAAAATAAGTCTGGATAACAAAGCCCTGGAAAGACATCATGTGCTTTTTTTCTGTCATCTCCATTATTAGTTTTTAATTGTAAAAACTCTGGCAAATCCTTATGCCATGCATCTAACCATATAGCAACTGATCCATTTCTTACTCCTAATTGATCTACTGCTATTGCTGTATCATTAAATAATTTTACCCATGGTATTACCCCTCCAGAAGCTCCCTTAAACCCTCTTATTGGTGATTCTAAAGCTCTAATTTTCCCAATATATATTCCCATTCCACCACCAAACTTTGAAACCTCTGCAAAGTTATCAATTGATTTATATATCCCCTTTAGACTATCTTGCACTGTATCTATAAAGCATGAACTTAATTGATAAAATGGCTTTCTAGCATTAGACATTGTTGGTGTTGCCATTGTTGCTTTAAGTGAGCTTAATACATCATAGAATCTCTTTGCCCATAATACTCTTACTTCCTTTTTTTCTGGAATTGCTAAGTGCATTGCTATGCCCATGAACATCTGTTGTGGAAGTTCCAATGTGCTTCTATCAAAATCTTGAATTAAATATCTACTTGCTAGGAGATTTATTCCACTATATGTAAATAAAAAATCTCTCTCTGGCTTAATAGCTTTTTCTAATTCTAATACATCTTCCTTAGTATAATTCTCTAATATATATTTTCCATAAAGGCCCTTATATGTTAATTCACTTATGAATTCATGTAAATTTTTATATAAATATTCTTCTTTATTTAAATTTCTATTTTTTCGTATTTCATCATATAGCTTTAATACATAAAGTTTAGATGCTGCCTTTTGCCATTCTGGTTCTATATCTGATGTAAGCTCTAAAGCTACTTGAATTACAGAATTTCTTATTTCCTCTTCTCCCATATTAGGCCTAATTATATGATTTAATGCATCTATGAGCCTTTCTTCTGTATAAACCTCACTACCGTCATCTATTCCACCTATCGCTAGCTTACATATATTAAACAAATCCATTGATTATTCCCCTTTCACTATATATGGTATATAAATTTCTTGCATTTTCCACCACTATACAATATATAGATATTATAATTTCAAACTTTTCCTTTGTAAAATTTAATAAACTATTGCTAGAAAAGAAAAAAAGGAGGTATTCAACTAATATCTCCCTTTTCCATATATAATAATAGTTTTATGAATAATTTTTATTCTTTAGTATTTAAAACCAAATAATATTAATTATTTTAATTTTATTAACCATTCTTCTTCTTTAAAACCTACTAATATTGTATCATCTTTTACTATTATAGGCCTTTTTACTAACATTCCATTAGAAGCTAATATATCTAAAAGCTCCTTTTCTGGTAATACTTTAACCTTATCTTTTAATTGCATTTCTCTATACAATACTCCTGAAGTATTGAAGAATTTATTTATTGGTAGATTACTCTTATCTAACCACTTCTTGAGTTCTTCTTTAGTTGGATTCTCTTCTGCTATATGCCTATCTATAAATTCTATATTATTTTCTATTAAAAACTTTTTCGCTTTTTTACATGTAGTACATTTTGGATATTCAATAAATAAAACTGACATTTTATCACTCCTATATTTAGTTATTATTATTTAATTATCTCTTAGGTATAATTAAATATATTTTAAACATGTCTCCTTCTACTTCTATTTTTATGCTACCATTATGAAGCTCAACTATACTTTTAGTTATAGCAAGGCCCATCCCCGATCCTTCTACTGATGAATTTCTTGACTTATCTGCTCTAGCAAACCTTTCAAATATATCTTGAGTATTAAAAGCCATTTCATAATTAGATATATTTTTGAAAGAAACTTCAACTGAATTTTCTTTGGCATTTATATCTATATACACTCTTGTATTATCTAAGGAATATTTTAAAGCATTCACAATTATATTTTCAAATACTCTAGACATTAATTTGCCATCTAAATTAACAAATATTTCATCTTCATTTGAACTTACTTTAAACTCTAAGTTTTTTTCTTCGTATAAATTTGAGTATTCTCCAACACCCTGATGTACTAATGAAACTATATCTATTTCATGTTTTTCTATTGTCATCTTTCCGCTATTTAACTTAGATACTTCAAATAAATCTTCTATAAGACTTTTCAATCTTTTAGAATTTTTATCTAATATAGTTAGGTAGTCTTTTTTCTCATCATCCGTAATATTTCTATCATTTAATATATTAACGTAGTTTATTATTGATGTTAAAGGAGTTTTTAGATCATGAGATACATTGGATATAAGCTCAGTTTTCAACTTCTCATTTCTTACCTTTTCATTTAATGCTATTTTATAGCCATCTTTTATTTGATTTATATTATTTACTAATTCTTTAACTTCCCGCTCTCCCATATTAGTTAAATTATATTCTAAGTTTCCTGCATTAATTTTCTTTAATCCATCATTTATTATAGATATATCTAAGCTTTTCTTTAATGAATATAATACACACATTAATGGAATTAGAACTAAAATTAAAGTTCCTTTAAATGGGTATTTACTTAAAAATGTTATTAATATATTTTGATTTCTTATTCCTGCAATTAAATATAAATAAACTAGTATTACCCCTACGGCTCCACTAATTGAAATTATCATTTTATTTCTTGTATGCTTATATTTGTATCCATATTTCAAAACATAAAAAAGCCTTTTTAAAACTTTTATTTCTAAATGTATATTATTACTATTAAATATAGAGTTTACTATTATTTTTAATAAAAGAAGCATAGTGAATATAGTTGATAATATCATTATTCTTGCAGTTAATGATTCAGTCTTTATAAGATAAGAATACACACTTGGATCTCTATAATATATTTCTATATACTTATCTATATTTTGCTTTGAAATTTTTTCATTTGTATTTTCTATATAGTAATTATATATATCCTTGTTATCTATTCTAACTGAAGAAAATTTAAATTCCCTTAAATAATCGTTTATCTTTTCTTCTAATAAAGCAACAGTATTTTCTTTAACTTCTACGGATTTATATAAATTAGCATCATTAGTTGTAAATTCTCCTGTTTCCTTATTCATTAAAATATAAAATAAGCTACCATAAAAATAGTTGTTTTGTGATAAGTGTTGATTTTTATATTGTAAAATACTAATATCTTCTAGATTATTTGTATCAAGATATATTTCTTTTGATATATCTCTACTTTCATAATATATCATTGATTGTATATATTTATCTTTATTTAATAAGGCATCAAAAGTTCCTGCTCCCAATTCAGCAAATGTATTATTAAAAGATTGATAATATCCTATAGTTAACGTAACTAATAAGACACATACTGCTAAAATTTCTATTCCCCATACACCTGTTATGTAATTTTTAATCTTCTCTTTCAATTTTATACCCAACTCCCCACACTACCTTTATATACTCAGGGTCTTTTGTATTGATCTCTATCTTTTCTCTTATTCTTCTAATATGAACTGTTACTGTGTTTTCACTTCTATAAAATGGTTCTTCCCATACTTTTTCATATATTTCTTTAATTGAAAAAACCTTTCCTAAATTTGAAGCTAACAGTTGAAGTATCTTAAATTCTGTTGCTGTAACCTTTACCTCTTCACCTCTTAATAATATTGTTTTTTCTTTATTATTTATAACTAAATCTTTTACTTCTATTATATCTGGACTTTCACCTTCTAACTCTAGAGGTTTTTGATATCTTCTTAATTGAGATTTAACTCTAGCAACCAGTTCTAAATGATTAAAAGGTTTTGCTATATAATCATCCGCTCCAACATTTAAACCTAATATCTTATCACTATCCTCACCCTTAGCTGATAGCATTATTATAGGTAGATTTTTCTTCTCCCTAATTTTTAGGCATGTCTTGATTCCATCCATTCTAGGCATCATTATATCTAATACTATTAAGTGTATTTTTTCCTTATCTAATACTTCCAAAGCTTCTATTCCATCTCTAGCTTTAAAAACCTTCATTCCTTCTCCTCTTAAATATATATCTATGGCATCTCTAATTTCCTTCTCATCATCAACTACCAAAACATTAAACATACTTTCACCCCTTGATTTATTTCATCTTATAAATATAATATCTCATATTATGATATTTTACTAATTATAAAAATTACATTTTTATTAAAATAGTTTATTATATCTATAAGTTATTATTAACATATTTATATATTTAATATATAATCTTATTGTATATTTTTAATAGATAAATTTAAGGAGTTTAATATGTTACGCAAGTTCTCAATCAACAAACACATGATCCTAGATTTTATTGTTATTTTTTTTGGATGTATAATAGCATCCTTAGGCGTTAATTTATTTTTAGTTAATGCTCAATTACTTAGCGGTGGAGCTACAGGAGTTGCACTTATCTTGCAGTACCTATTGGAGATCCCCTCTGGAATATCTGTATTTATAATTAATATCCCTTTATTTTTCCTTAGCTATAAGATGTTAAGTAAAAGATTCACTTTATATACTGCAATTGGTATGACTTCTTTATCAGCTGCTCTTATTATAACTAAACCTTTATCTCATCTAGTAAAGGTAGAAGATATATTACTTTATTGTATTTATGGTGGAGTTTTATGTGGATTAGGATATGGTTTAGTTTTTTCAAGAAACGGATCAACTGGTGGTACTGATATTATTACTATGGTTGTTAGAAAAAAATTTTCTAACTTTGAAATTGGTAAACTTAGCTTTGCAATTAACTGTGTAATAATTTTTATCGGTGCTCTAATATTTGGACTTCCTAAGGCTCTTTATACTTTGATTTCTATATTTGTTCAAGGGGCTATTGTAGATAAAGTTATAAACGGATTTAACAGTAAGAAACTATTGTTAATATTAACTGAAAAAGAAGATGATATTATTCAATATGTTATTAAGGATATGAATAGAGGTGTTACTTCTCTTATAGCAGAGGGTGAATATACTCATAAGCTGAAGAAAATGCTTTATATAGCTGTAACTTCATCTCAAATGGTTCATTTAAAAAGTAAAATTTTGAGAATAGATCCTAAAGCATTTATTACTATAATAGATGTTTCCGAAGTTAATGGAAAAGGATTTTATAAAATTTAAATATACAACTAAACTATAGACATATTATGTGCAATTCTCTGTCACCTCATTCCAAGTTGACTTTCTCATTAATGTGTCTATAGTTTTATTAATTATAGTATTTAAATTTACTTTCTTTTGCTATTAAGATATTCTTCTTGTCCTTGCTTATATAGATTATTCCCTTCAGTATCTATAATAACTATTAATGGCATATCTTTAATTTCCATTTTTCTTATTGCCTCTGCACCTAAATCCTCATAAACTATTATTTCTGATTTAGTTATACTCTTAGATATTAGAGCTGCCGCTCCACCAATGGCACCAAAATATATAGCTTTATTTTTAATAATTGAATTAGTTACCTCTTTATTTCTTGCTCCTTTTCCTATCATTGCCTTTAATCCTAAATCTAATAATTTAGGTGAATATGCATCCATTCTATAACTTGTAGTTGGCCCCGCTGATCCTATAACATTTCCTTCTTTTGCTGGAGTTGGTCCTACATAATAAATTGTCTCATCTTTAATATTTATAGGTAATTCTAATTTAGCATCTAGTAAATCTATTAACCTCTTATGAGCTGCATCTCTAGCTGTATATATGCTTCCCGTTAGTAAAACTCTATCCCCGGCCTTTAAATCTTTTATCTTCTCATATGTTAAAGGTGTGTTAAGCTTTTTATCCACAGAATCTTTTTTCATCATTTCTTTTTCCACAGACTTATCCCCCTATAAAACTATTTCTTTGTGTCTTGTTACATGGCAGTTTATATTTACTGCAACTGGTAATCCTGCTATATGCGTTGGATATGTTTCTATATTTACTCCTAATGCTGTTGTCTTTCCCCCAAAGCCTTGTGGTCCAATTCCTAGATTGTTTATTTCATTTAATAACTCATTCTCTAACTCACAATAGAAGTTATCATTATTCCTAATATTTATAGGTCTTAGTAAAGCTTTCTTTGCTAAATACGCTACTTTATCAAAGGTACCACCAATACCTACACCTATAACTATTGGAGGGCATGGGTTTGGACCAGCTTCTTTTACTACCTTTATTATAAAATCCTTAACTCCTTGAATTCCTTCTGAAGGTTTCAACATTTTTATTTGACTCATATTTTCTGATCCAAAGCCTTTAGGTGCAACAGTTATCTTTAATTTATCACCTTGAACTATATCGTAATATATAACTGCTGGAGTATTATCTTTAGTGTTAATTCTATCTATAGGATCCTTCACAATAGATTTTCTTAAATAGCCTTCTTCATATCCTCTTCTGACACCTTCATTTATAGCTTCTTCAAGACTCCCCCCAATTATATGTACATCTTGTCCAATTTCAATAAAAACACATGTCATCCCTGTATCTTGACAAATAGGCATTCTTTCATTTTTAGCTATTTCTGAATTTATTATTATTTTATCGAGTATATCTTTAGCTAAATCCCAAGTTTCTTCTTTTTCAGATCTTACTAGAGCATTTTTTATATCCTCAGATAAATTGTAATTAGCTTCTATACATAATTCTCTTACTACAGAGATAACCTCTTCAATATGTATTTCTCTCATAAATATCCTCCTTATACTTCTATCTTCTTAAGTAATATAAAATATTACTTTACAAATATTAAATTATTTATAAATATTTTATCATATTTTTATATCTTATTTATTATATTTTACTAAATACCTCTAAGGAGAATTTGTTATGAATAAGAATCTAACTAATATTGCTACATATATTGTTTATATTTTAATTACTATACTTATACTATTTATAGTTTACTCACTATTCATCTCAATAAATTTAGACTTTAAAACAATTCCTAAAAACAGTTTTAAAGTCCAAAGTAATTTCAACTTATTTTAATCCAAAACTCCAAGGAACAATTCATAGTTTATAAGTATAAAAGATATAAATTAACAAGTAATTTAAATTATATAATCCAAGTTTTTAAAACAAATTTGAATTAATTTAGAATATATCTTTTTAAATTATACCTAACACTTTTCCAAAAAACTGTGAATTGTTCACTAAAATATCTTTCTTCGTAAAATACAACAATTTATTATATTTATAGTAAATCTTAATCATTATATTTTGATATATTTCCTCGGAAATCTTCTCTTTAATTTGTTGTTTTATCTATTTCTTGAAAATATTTCTCTATTCCCAAGGAAATCCCTTCAACAATTAAATTTTGATGTTCTTCTGTTTTTAATCTCTGTTCTTCTTCAGGATTAGATAAAAATCCACATTCCACTAATATTGAGGCACCTTCATACTTATCTCTTAAAATTAAATAAGCATCTCCAGCAGGTTTTGATACTCTCTTATTTTTATCTTTAACAGTTTCTTTTAATGATTCTTGTACATAATCCGCCAATTTTTTACTTATATCATTAGAGGAATGCCAAACTTGAGCCCCATAGCATTTAGCTTGAGGAAACATATTTTGATGAATTGATACAAAAACATCACATTTTGTCTCAACTTTAAGGTCTCTTCTCCTTTTTAAGTCATCTCTCTTCTTTTCTCTTATAGTAGATCCCTTTTGTTCTAATCCTTGGTCTGATTCCCTTGTTAGATATACTTTATATCCCTTTTGTTCCAAAATATCTTTAAGTTTTAAGCTAATTTGTAAATTTATGTCCTTTTCTATAACACCTGACTTAGATTTAGCTCCTCCATCAATTCCTCCATGTCCTGGGTCAATTAATATTATTTTTTGAGGTACATCATCTGCTAAAGCATTAATTGGAATAAAATAAACCATAGCTATAATAGTAAATAATAATATGTGTCTTAATTTCTTCATCTTTTGACCTCCATTATATTTATAAATTTATCAATAAAAGTATTATGCCCTATTTATTTAATTTCTTTCTAATAAAAAAAGGTCATATGTAAATTTTCTTACTATGTTGTTCCACTCCAAGGCAACATAACCCTACATATGCCCTTTCGCCAGCTGAAGAAAGAAATAATAAAAAATCTCTAGTATAGGATATTTAATCCTATACTAGAGATTTTATACTACTAACTATTTTCTATTACACTCTCAGCTATATTAGTTGAATGATCGCCTATTCTTTCAAGATTACTTAATAAGTCTAAAAATATTGCACCTGCATATGCATTACAAGTTCCATCATAAAGTCTTTTTATATGAAGTTCTCTATATTTCTTTTGTAATCTATCAACTTCTTCTTCTATACCATTAATTTGTTTTGCTTTTTCTACATCCTTTTCGGCATAACTACCTATAGCTATATCTAAAGTTTCTACTACCTTATTATACATATTGTTAATCTGCTCTATAGCTTTATCACTGTATTCAAGTTTTCTCGAAATTTTTTGTGCTGTTAAATCTGCTATATTTTCAGCATGATCCCCTATTCTTTCTATATCATTTATTACATGAAAGGTAGCGGCAACAATGCTCAGTTCTTTATCTGATAACTCACATTTCGAAAGCTTAACTAAATAATTTGTTATAGCTTCATTCAAAGTATTTATAATTTGTTCATTCTCGTACACTTTATTTATTAATTTTTCATCATTTTTTTCAAATGCCTCTAAAGCTAAAGCTAACCCTTTTTTAGCTTTATTAGCCATTCTTAATGTCTCTTTTGCTACTTGACCAGCTGCAATAACTGGAGTTTCTAGCAATCTATCATCTATGTATTTTACGCCTGCTCTATCCTCTTCATCGTCTCCTGGTATTATCTTATTTACTACTTTTATTAAAACACCAGTAAGAGGTAGCATTATTACAGTATTAACTACATTAAACACTGTATGAGAATTTGCAATTTGTCTACTAACATCACCTGGACTTAATGTAGATACTAAATCTCCCAATACTCCACTTATTAGTACAGGAATAAATAATATAGTTCCAGCTAAGTTAAATATCAAGTGAAGTATTGCTGCTTTATGTGCTGTTTTATTTGTTCCTATAGATGCTAACATAGCTGTTATACATGTTCCTATATTACATCCAAATATTATTGGTAATACATCATAAATATTTATGTTCCCTGCAAGTGCTAATGCTACTAATATCCCAGTAGTAGCTGATGAGCTTTGGAGTATAGCTGTTATAATAGCTCCTGCCATTATTCCTAAGTACCATTTTCCACCCACTACAGCTAATATGTTTGTAAAGATAGGTGAATCTGTTAAAGGTTTCATTGAACTACTCATTTGCCCCATACCAACAAATAAAATACCAAACCCTAAAACTATACTTCCTATATCCTTCTTTCTTTTTCCCTTGGCAAACATAACAATGAATGCTCCCACGAAGACAAATAATGGTGCAATATGATCCAATTTAAATGCTACTAATTGAGCTGTTATTGTGGTCCCAATATTAGCTCCCATTATTATTCCTGCTGCTTGAGCTAAGTTCATTAATCCAGCATTTACAAAGCCTACAACCATTACTGTTGTAGCACTACTACTTTGAATCACTGCTGTAACGATTGCTCCAACAACTACTGATATTACTGGATTTCTAGTTACTTTTTCTAATATAGATTTTAAACCATCTCCAGCTGCATTTTCAAGCCCATCTCCCATTATCTTCATACCATAGATAAATAAGCCCAATCCACCGAGTAATTTTATAATAATCATTAATGATTCCAAAATAATTCTCCTTTTCAGTATTATTCTTACGAAATTAGTTTACATCATTATTTAACATTTGTTAAGTAATTTAATATGTTTTTAACATAAATATAACTTAAATATACTTGAATATATATCTATATTATGTATATTTATTCTTATTTTACATTTATATCACATTAAATTTTATACTTTTTCTATTTTCCACTAAAATATCCTTATTTTAATATATTTTATTGTTTATTATAGTTAGACGAAATAAATCCCACAACCATACTGATTGTGGGATTTGTGAAGTTCCATATATTATCTCTTTGAGAATTGTGGAGCTCTTCTAGCCTTTTTAAGACCGTATTTCTTTCTTTCTTTCATTCTTGGATCTCTAGTTACGAAACCTGCCTTCTTTAATTCTGGCTTTAAGTTTTCGTCAGATTTTATTAAAGCTCTAGTTATTCCGTGTCTTATTGCTCCAGCTTGACCTGTGAATCCACCACCATGAACGTTAACTAAAACATCAAATCTATCTTTAGTTCCAGTTAAAACTAATGGTTGATTAACTATCATTCTTAAAGTTTCTAAACCGAAATAGTTGTCTATTTCTCTACTATTTATAACTACTTTACCGTTTCCTGGTACAAGTCTAACTCTTGCTACTGATTTTTTTCTTCTTCCAGTTCCCATGTATTGAACTTTTGCCATTTTTTATTCCTCCTCCCGAGCACGTATTAGTACTTTAATTCAAGTACTTCTGGTTGTTGAGCATCATGTCCATGCTCAGTACCTCTATATACTTTTAATTTTTTAAGCATTTTTCTTCCTAAAACGCCATTTGGAAGCATTCTTCTTACTGCTTCTTCGAAAGCGAATTCAGGCTTCTTTTCTAACACTTCTCTATATGGAGTTTCTTTTAATCCACCTGGATATAGGCTGTGCTTTCTCATTAATTTTTGATCTAACTTCTTACCAGTTAAAACAACTTGTTCTGCATTGATTACAATAACGAAATCTCCACAGTCAACATTTGGTGTAAATGTTGGTTTATTTTTTCCTCTTAAAATTGAAGCAACTTGGCTAGCAACTCTTCCTAGTGGCTTTCCAGCAGCATCAACAACATACCATTTTCTTTCAACTTCTTGTGTCTTAGCAATGTATGATTTCATGTTTTTCCCTCCCTGAACTTACATTTGTGCTTTACTTATTAAGTATTGCTTTTATGTCAAGACCCGGGGCTAGTGGATCTTATATACATAAATTATTCTAACAAACATACATTATTATAATACACGCATACGGGTGTGTCAACAAGTTTTTAATTAATTATTTCTATTTATCATTAATTTTTAATAATAAACTTTTTCTAATACTAAACCTGTTGATGGTACGCATATTCCTGAGTTTTTCCTATCTTTTTTATCTATTATAACTTGTATATTTGAAGGCTCTATCTTTTTGCTTCCTACCATAATTAATGTTCCAACTATTATTCTAACCATATTATATAGAAAACCATCACCAGTTATGTAAACTTTTATTATATCATCATGATTTTCTATATATAATTCTGAAATTGTTCTTATATTAATTTTAACAGAGCTCCCACTACTTTTAAATGCACTAAAATCATGGGTTCCTATAAAGTATTTACAAGCCTCTTTCATAATCTCTACATCTAACTTTTTTTTAACATGATATAAATAATCTTTATATACTGCTGGTGGTACTTCTCTATTTAGTATAGCGTATGAATATGTTTTTCCTTTAGCACTATATCTTGAATGAAACTCCAATGGTACTTCCTCTGATTTCAAAATTATTATATCATCTGGTAATCTATAATTAAGTGCTTCTCTAAATTTATTTGAAGGTATCTTGCTATTAGTTTTAAAATTCGCTACAAATCCTCTTGCATGAACTCCAGCATCAGTTCTAGAACTTCCTATTACTTCAATATTTTCATTAGTTAAAAGGCTTATGGCACCTTCTAATTGTTGTTGAATTGTATTCCCTATTTTTTGTTTTTGCCATCCTAAATAATTTGTTCCATCATATTCTAAAATTAGTTTGATATTTTTCATATTAAAAATCACCTTTGCTTATTATATAGCAAATCTTACTATTAAACTTCCTATAAATAAAATAGAAAATACACTAAATGCAATAATATCCCTATTTGTAAATTTTAATTGCTTCATTCTTGTTCTACCAGTTCCACCTCTATAGGCTCTAGCTTCCATGGCTAATGCAAGTTCATCAGCTCTTCTAAATGAACTTATAAATAGTGGAACTAATAATGGTATTAAACTTTTTGCTTTTTGAATTATTCCACCAGTTTCAAAATCTGCTCCTCTTGCTTTTTGCGCCATCATTATTTTATCTGTTTCATCCATTAATGTTGGTATGAACCTTAAAGCTATAGTCATCATCATAGCAAGCTCATGAGCCGTTTCTTTGCCTATTGGCTTTAGTAATCTTTCTATCCCATCTGTTAACTCAATTGGAGATGTTGTTAAAGTTAATGCTGATGTTCCCATTATTAAAAATATAAGCCTTAATGCCATAAATGCAGCTGTTTTTAATCCATCTTCATATACTTTTATAAATCCAAGTTCAAATATCATTGTATCTGCAGTACCTTTAATCATAAAAATATTTAAGATTGCTGTAAAGATAATAAGAAAAAATACTGGTTTTAATCCTTTATATAAATATCTAGGTGGTAATTTTGAAACATAAATGGTTAAAACTAAAAACGAAACTATTAATATATATCCAACAAACTTATCTACTATAAATAAGGATACAATAAATAGTATTGATATTAATATTTTAGTTCTAGGATCTAACTTATGAACAAAAGTTTCACCTGGTATATACTGCCCTATAGTTATATCTTTTATCATATTTGTTCCCCCTAGTTTTTAACTTCCTTTAATATTTTTAATAATTCTTGTTTGCCTTGAGCAATAGTATAGATTTCATCTGATACACTAAATCCCTTGTTCTTTAATGCTCTCATAAGATATGTTACTTGCGGTACTGCTAAACCTATATTTTCTAAAGTCTCAATTTCTTTAAACACCTTATTAGGCGTACCTTCTAAAGCAATTTCTCCTTTATTCATAACCACTATTCTCTCCGCAAGTTTTCCTACATCTTCCATGCTATGGCTTACTAGTATAATTGTCATCTTATATTCATCATGTAAAATTTTAATTTGATTTAAAATATCATCTCTACCTTTTGGATCTAATCCTGCTGTTGGCTCATCTAATATAAGCACCTTAGGCTCCATAGCAATTACCCCTGCTATTGCTACCCTTCTCTTTTGTCCTCCGCTTAGATCAAATGGAGACTTATTTCTATAAACTTCATAATCCAGTCCTACCATTTCCATAGCCCTTTTTACTCTTCTTGTAATTTCCTCATCTGCTAAGCCTAAATTTCTTGGTCCAAACTCTATATCTTTTTCTATCGTTTCCTCAAATAATTGGTATTCTGGGTATTGAAATACCAATCCAACTTTTTTTCTTATATCAGTAAGTTTTACCCCTTGCTTTGTTATATCTTCTCCATCAACTATTATTTTTCCTGATGTAGGTTTAAGTAATCCATTCATATGCTGAATTAGTGTTGATTTTCCTGATCCTGTATGCCCTATAAGAGCAATAAATTCACCTTCATTAATTTCTAAATTAACATTGTTTAAAGCCACTTTCTCAAAAGGTGACTTTGGCATATATATATGCACCAATTTTTCTATCTTAATTGACATAACGCATTCACCATCTCATCTACATTTAAAATATTGGTATCAATATTTATACCACTATTTTTTAATTCATAACATAACTCAGTAACTTGTGGAACATCTAATCCTATTTCCTTCATTTTCTTTACATTTGAAAATACTTCTCTTGGATTACCTTCTAAAATTATTTTCCCATCATCCATGACTATAACTCTGTCTGCTTGTGCCGCTTCATCCATATAATGAGTTATAAGGACTATAGTTATGCCATATCTTTCATTTATATCTTTTATATTACTTAATACTTCCTTTCTTCCTGAAGGGTCTAGCATCGCAGTAGGTTCGTCAAATATTATACATTCTGGTTTCATAGCCAAAATTCCTGCTATTGCGATTCTTTGTTTTTGCCCTCCTGAAAGCAAATGTGGTGCATGTCTTCTATATTCATACATACCAACTTTTCTTAAGCTTTCCTCTACTCTTCTTTTTATTTCTTCTGGATCAACGCCTAGATTTTCTGGTCCAAAAGCAACATCCTCTTCAACTATAGTCGCTACCAATTGATTATCTGGATTTTGAAATACCATTCCAGCTTTTGCTCTAATTTGCCATAAATTTTCTGAATTAGAAGTATCTAAATTGTCTACGATAACAGTTCCTTCTGATGGAAGCAATAGTGCATTCATATGTTTAGCTATAGTAGATTTTCCAGAACCATTATGACCTAAAACAACTAAAAATTCACCTTTCTTAACTTCAAAAGTTACACCATTAACGGCATATCTCTCTTCTTCCCCTTCATGTGATCTATATTTAAAAGATACATTATTACATTTAATCATTGTTTCTTCCATATATAGCCCTCCTTTTATTACTTATCCTACAATCTTAAACATTGTATAAAAATTCATATGTGTATATACATTAACATAAGAATATTATAATATACATTCAGTTAATTACAATTATTTTAATAATAAATTTATAATTTCTTATACAATATTTAAATTTATAATGTAAAATGGGGATTAAGTTACTAAACTTAATCCCCTCAATATTATACTAATTCAAGTATAACAACTTCTGCTGCGTCCCCTCTTCTTGGGCCCTTTTTGTACATTCTAGTGTATCCACCGTTTCTTTCAGCGTACTTTGGAGCAACATTGTCAAATAGGTTTTGAACTACTTCTTCTTCATTTACAAAAGCTAAAACTTGTCTTCTAGCGTGAAGATCACCTCTTTTTGCTAAAGTAATCATCTTTTCAGCTAATTTTCTAGTTTCTTTTGCTCTTGTTTCAGTTGTTTCTATCTTACCATGCTTTAAAAAGCTTGTAACAAGGCTTCTTAGCATAGCTCTTCTTTGGTCAGTAGGACGACCTAGTTTACGATAACCTGCCATGTGGATTTACCTCCTTACTCATCGTTTAGTCTTAATCCTAAGCCTAATTCCTTAAGCTTTCTTTCGACTTCCTCTAAAGATTTCTTTCCTAGATTTCTTACCTTCATCATGTCATCCATTGACTTTCCAGCAAGCTCTTGAACTGTATTTATACCAGCTCTCTTTAAACAGTTATATGATCTAACTGATAAATCCAACTCTTCTACAGTCATTTCTAGTACTTTCTCTTTTTTATCTTCTTCTTTTTCTATCATAATCTCTACATCATTAGTACTATCTCCTAATGACATAAATAGTTTGAAATGTTCTATAAGAATTTTTGCAGATAAGCTTATAGCTTCATCTATTTTTATAGTTCCATTAGTCCAGATTTCTAAAGTTAATTTATCGTAGTCAGTAATTTGACCAACTCTTGTATTTTCAACAGCAAAATTAACTCTCTTTACTGGTGTATAAATTGAATCTACAGCAATAGCTGATAATGGAAGATCTTCACTCTTATTTTTATTTTGAGTAACATATCCTCTTCCTCTATTAACTGTAATCTCCATATATAATTTACCATTATCATCTAATGTTGCAATATGAAGATCTTTGCTTACAACTTCAACATCCCCATCAGTTTTAATATCTGCACCTGTAACTTCTCCAGGTCCTTGAGCATCTATATATATTGTCTTTGGACCTTCACCATTCATTATTAATGCTAAAGATTTGATGTTTAATATAATCTCTGTAACATCTTCTTTAACACCTTGTACAGTTGAAAATTCATGTAGTACTCCATCTATCTTTACGGAAGTTGGAGCTGCACCTGGTAGTGATGATAATAATATTCTTCTTAGAGCATTTCCAAGAGTTATACCATATCCTCTTTCTAACGGTTCAACTACATATTTACCATAAGTACCATTTTCATTTGCTTCTATACATTCTATTATTGGCTTTTCTATTTCTAACATGCACAAACCCTCCTTATATTTTAAATGGCAACATTATTCTGAGGGCAACTGCTTATATATTTGTATTGTAAGAATACTCTTAACAATACAAATACTAAACTATTACTTGCTGTATAACTCAACGATAAGAGTTTCATTAACAGGAACGTCAATGTCTTCTCTTGATGGTTCAGCAACTATTTTACCTGAATAATTTTCAACATTTGCTTCTAACCATTTTGGTAATGTCTTTGGATTTTCAATAAATGTCTTGAATTTTTCAGTTCCTCTACTCTTTTCTGTAACTAATATTTCATCGTTAGCAGAAACTTTGTATGAAGGAATATCAACCTTCTTACCATTTACTAAGAAATGTCCATGAGTAACTAATTGTCTAGCTTCAGCTCTAGATGCACCATAACCTAATCTATAAACAACGTTATCTAATCTCATTTCTAATAACTTAAGTAAGTTTTCACCAGTGATACCTTTCATATGATCAGCCTTTTCATAATAAGTTCTGAATTGGCTTTCTAATACTCCGTATATTCTTCTAGCTTTTTGCTTTTCTCTTAATTGTACGCCGTAGTTAGATAATTTTTTCTTAGCTGCCCCATGTTGTCCTGGCGCATAACTTCTTCTAACAAAAGCACATTTATCTGTATAACATCTATCCCCTTTAAGGAATAACTTCATACCTTCTCTTCTACATAATCTACATGTAGCTCCAGTATATCTTGCCATTAATTACACCTCCTATATGAATACTAGACTCTTCTTCTCTTTGGTGGTCTACATCCGTTGTGCGGAATTGGAGTAACATCTTTAATTAAAGTTACTTCTAATCCCGCTGCTTGTAAAGATCTTATAGCTGCTTCTCTTCCAGCTCCAGGTCCCTTTACATATACTTCTATACTTTTTAATCCGTGTTCCATAGCTGATTTAGCTGCTGTTTCTGCTGCCATTTGAGCTGCGAATGGAGTACTCTTTCTTGATCCTCTGAAGCCTAAAGCTCCCGCACTTGACCATGATAAAGCATTCCCTACTGCATCAGTTAAAGTAACTATTGAGTTATTGAAAGTTGATTTGATGTGTGCAGCACCATGCTCAACGTTCTTTCTTTCTTTTCTTCTTCTAGTCTTTTTAACTTTTTGAGCCATCGAATTCCCTCCTCACTACTTCTTCTTATTTGCGATAGTTTTCTTTGGACCTTTTCTAGTTCTTGCGTTAGTTTTAGTCTTTTGACCTCTAACTGGAAGACCTTTTCTATGTCTAATTCCTCTATAACATCCAATTTCTACTAATCTTTTAATATTTAATGCAACTTCTCTTCTTAAGTCACCTTCAATTGTTAAAGTCTTTACGTATTCTCTGATTTTTGTTACTTCCTCTTCAGTAAGATCCTTAACTCTTGTATCAGGATTAACTCCTGTTTGTGCTAAAATCTTATGTGAAGTAGAAAGTCCTATACCATATATATATGTTAGACCTATTTCAACTCTTTTTTCTCTTGGTAGGTCTACTCCTGAAATTCTTGCCATTAAAACTTACACCTCCTGATATTGAAATGCATACAACTTTAATTATATGTGTGTATTTATATAATAAAATCATAGGTCAGTAGAGAATTACTCTACTGTCAGCCGCACCTAAAATTTATCTACTTAATTAAATGCCTATATAATCATATTTGACTTTAAGTTAAAAGTCAATAAATTTTACATAGTAAAATAATACTTTTTTGCCTATACTTTTATTGTATTAGCCTTGTTTTTGCTTGTGCTTAGGATTTTCACAGATAACCATTACTTTTCCTTTTCTTCTTATAATCTTGCACTTTTCGCAAATAGGCTTAACTGATGGTCTTACTTTCATCGCTAACCCTCCTTGTAATACTTCGTGGTAGTTTCTCCACTGTTATTTAGCTCTCCATGTAATTCTACCTCTTGTTAGATCATATGGAGAAAGTTCTATCGTAACCTTATCTCCTGGTAGAATTCTTATGAAGTTCATTCTTAATTTTCCTGATATATGTGCTAGAATCTTGTGACCACTCTCTAGTTCAACTTGGAACATAGCATTTGGTAGAGATTCTAGTACTGTACCTTGCATTTCTATTACATCATCTTTTGACATAAGGTAATCAACCCTCCTTAACAATGCCTTTAAGTTTTAGAAATTTTTTTATTTTTAAATCAGTACCTCTATCCTTTGATATGATAGATTCTTTAATCTCATCATCTACATCATCTAAAACATTTATATGCTTTAAACTCTTCTTTTTAGGCATCTGAACTGTTTTAGTGCTCCCATTACTAAGAATTACATAATTATCACTTAAATGTCCTATTACAACATATAAATGATTTTTATCTCTTCCTGCTTTTGAAAGAACCACCTTCCCAATTAAGTCATTGTTTTGCAAACTTTTCACCTCGATGATTACCTTAGCCATAAATCTACAAGCCACCTTTTGGTATCATGCGAATTTATAACTAAGCAACACTTATTTAATTAGTGTTAATATTTCGGGTCCATCTGGTAAAATTACAATAGTATTTTCGTAGTGTGCAGATAGACTTCCATCACTAGTTACTACAGTCCAGTCATTACTTAATGTTTTAACCCTATAATTACCTATGTTAACCATAGGTTCAATAGCTAAAGTCATTCCTTTAACCAATTTCGGTCCCTTACCAGACTTACCAAAGTTAGGAACCTCTGGATCTTCGTGTACAACTCTACCTATACCGTGTCCTACGAAATCTCTTACTACAGAGAAACCTGAGGCTTCTACGTAGCATTGTATTTCATGTGATATATCAGTAAGTCTATTACCAATCTTAGCATATTCTATACCCTTAAAGAAACTTTCTTCAGTTACTTTAATTAGTTTCTTAGCTTCTTCACTTACATTTCCTACAGCAAATGTTCTTGCTGCATCTCCATGAAAGCCATTAAGATAAGCTCCACAGTCTATACTAATTATATCTCCATCTTTTAATACATAACCTCCTGGGATCCCATGAACTACTTGCTCGTTAACAGATATACATAGTGAAGCCGGAAAACCATATAAGCCTTTAAATGATGGCTTTGCTCCATGCTTAGTTATAAATTCTTCTGCTATCCTGTCTATTTCAGCAGTAGTTATTCCTGGTCTTACTTTTTCCTCAACTAGTAGTAATGTTTCTGCTACTAATCTACCTGATTCTCTCATTAGGTCAATTTCCTTGTTGTTTTTAATGATTATCATTATTCAACACTCCCTAATATATTACAGATACCTTCAAATACTTCATTAATAGCTTTTGTTCCTTCTACAATTGAAAGTAAGTTTCTTTCTTTATAAAAATCAATCAGTGGTTGCGTTTGTCTCTCATACACATCAAGTCTTTCAGATACAGTTTCTTCTGTATCATCTTTTCTTTGGATTATATCACTTCCACAAACATCACATTTTCCTGCAACTGTTGGTGGATTAAATTTTATATGATAGCTAGCTCCACATGATGGACACACTCTTCTACCTGTCATTCTTTCTAATATAAATCCAGTAGGTACTTCAATTAGTAACGCTGTATCAAGATTTTCATTTCTTAGTGAAAGAAATTCTTGAAGTGCTTCTGCTTGATTAACTGTCCTTGGAAACCCATCTAATAAGTATCCATTCTTACAATCATCTTGTTGCAGCCTATCTTTTACCATGTTAATAGTAACTTCATCTGGTACTAACTGTCCTTTATCGATGTGCTTCTTAGCTTCTATTCCTAACGGAGTGTTTTCAGAAATATTCTTTCTAAATATATCTCCTGTTGAAATATGTGGTATTGAGTATCTATTACTAATTGATTTTGCCTGTGTTCCCTTTCCTGCTCCAGGAGGACCTAATAATACTATCTTCACGGGCATCATCTCCATTATTAATCTATTTTAAGAATCCTTGATAGTGTCTCATTACTAATTGTGAATCTAATTGTCTTGAAAAATCAAGCCCAACTCCAACCATAATTAATAGTGATGTACCACCAAATTGAATTCCTTGTAACTGTGTATTTGAAATAACAATTGGTAATATTGCTAGTATTGCAGCAAATAATCCCCCAACTAGTGATACTTTAGTAAGTACCTTTTCAAAATACTTTTCAGTTGCATCTCCCGGTCTTATTCCTGGTACAAATCCTGCTGACTTATGAAGATTTTCTGCCATTTCATCAGGTTTAAATGTGATTTGTGTATAGAACCAAGTAAAGAATATAGTTAATATTGAATAAGCAACTGGATACATCCAAGTTTTTTCATTAAATATACTATATTTATTGCTTGTTATCCATACTGCCCAATCATGACCTGGGAAAAATTCTGCAATGGTTCTAGGAAACATCATAACTGACATAGCAAAGATTATTGCTATAACAGCTGATCCAATTATACTTAAAGGTATGTGAGTACTTTGACCTCTCATAACTTTATTTCCAACAGCTTTACCAGCATATTGAACTGGAATTCTTCTTTCTGCTAATGAGAAGAATATTACGATTCCTAATAATACAATTGCAAAAACTACAAATAGTAAAATTTCAATTATAGTAATTTTTCCTTGATCCTTTAATGTAAATAATGACATTAAAGTGATAGGTAACTGAGATACTATATTCACGAATATTAATATGGATATACCATTTCCAAAACCTTTAGCTGTGATTTGATCACCTAACCACATACAGAATGTTGAACCTGCAACTAGTGCTATTAATACAACTATTACAGAAGTAAACTGCATTCCAGTTGTTGCACCTTTTGCTGCAACCATACTATATGTTCCAAAAGCAAGAATAAATCCTATAAATATAGATAATATTCTAGTTATCTTTTGTATCTTCTTTCTTCCTTCTTCACCTTCTTTAGAAAGTTGCTCTAAAGATGGTATCGCTATAGTCAATAATTGAACTATAATAGAAGCATTAATGTACGGTGTTACACTTAAAGCAAATATACTAAATTGTCTAAATGCTCCACCAGATAATAAATCGTAGAAACCAAATATAGTTCCGCTACTAGCTAAATCTTTTAGAACATCAGTGCTAATTCCAGGAACAGGAATATGTGTTCCTATCCTGAAAATTGCAATTAAACATATAGTCCATAAAAATCTTTTCTTTAATTCGGGAACCTTCCAGGCATTACGTAGGGTTGATAGCATACTAAATCACCTCAACTTTTCCTCCAGCTGCTTCTATCTTTTCAGCCGCTGATTTTGAGAACTTACATCCTTTAACAGTTAGGCTCTTCTCTAATGTCCCATTTCCTAAAATCTTAACTCCGTCTTTTACCTTACTTACTACTCTTCTTTCAAGTAAAACTTCTGGTGTTATTTCTGTTCCATTTTCAAATATATTTAATCTATCAACGTTAATGCTAACATATTGTTTAGCAAATATATTTGTGAATCCTCTCTTAGGAAGTCTTCTGTATAATGGCATTTGACCGCCTTCAAATCCTGGTCTTACTCCGCCGCCTGATCTAGCATTTTGGCCTTTTTCACCTTTTCCGGCATTTCTACCTAAACCTGAACCAGTACCTCTACCAACTCTCTTTGGAGCTTTTTTACTTCCTTCTGCTGGTTTTAATTCATGAAGTTTCATTACTCAATGCACCTCCTCTTATTAAACTTCTTCTACTTTTAGTAGGTAGTCAACTTTGTTGATCATTCCTCTGATTTGAGGAGTTTCTTCATGTTCTACTGTCTTACCGATCTTCTTAAGTCCAAGGGCATGTGCAGTAGCAATATGGTCTTTTTTTCTTCCAATTAAACTCTTTACTAGAGTAACTTTAATCTTTGCCATTGCTTTTCCCTCCTAACCTAAAATTTCTTCTACAGTTTTGCCTCTTAATTTAGCTATATCTTCAGCTGTTCTTAAGTTTGCTAAACCGTTGATTGTAGCACTTACCATGTTTTTAGGATTGTTTGAACCTAATGACTTAGCTCTAACATCCTTTAATCCTGCTAATTCTAATACAGATCTTGCTGGGCCTCCAGCGATAACTCCTGTACCTTCCTTAGCTGGCATTATAAGAACTTTTCCAGTTCCGAACTTTCCATATATTTGATGAGGAACAGTTGTTCCAACAATTGCAACACTTACTAAGTTTTTCTTAGCATCTTCTATTCCTTTTTTAATTGCTTCTGGGATTTCTATTGACTTACCCATTCCAACGCCTACGTGTCCGTTTTCGTCACCGACAACTACTAAAGCGCTGAATCTGAAGTTTCTACCACCCTTAACAACCTTAGTTACTCTGTTTATGTTAACAACCTTTTCCTTAAGGTCTAGTGTGCTAGGATCGATTCTCATGTATTTCCCTCCTTGTTTATTAGAATTTTAAGCCTGCTTCTCTAGCAGCTTCAGCTAAAGTTTGAACTCTTCCGTGATATACGTATCCACCTCTATCGAATACAACTTCTGAAATTCCTTTTTCTAAAGCTTTCTTAGCTATTAATTCACCAACCAATTTAGCTGCTTCTTTATTTCCGCCTACTTTAACATCTACTGCTTTATCTAAGCTTGAAGCTGCAACTAAAGTTACTGAATTAACATCATCTATAATTTGAGCATATATGTTTTTTTCACTTCTATATACTGAAAGTCTTGGTCTTTCAGGAGTACCAGAAATTTTCTTACGTACTCTTAGGTGACGTCTTTCTCTACTAGCTTTTCTGTCTACCTTCTTGAACATAAAGGTTTCACTCCTTTCTATTATTTCTTACCAGTTTTACCTTCTTTACGTCTGATTACTTCGTTATCATACTTAATTCCCTTACCCTTATATGGTTCAGGCTTTCTCCATGATCTTATATCAGCCGCAGCTGCTCCAACCTTTTCCTTATCGATCCCCTTAACAACAACTTTTGTTGCAGCTGGAGTTTCGAAAGTTACACCTTCGATTGGTTCTATTTCAACTGGATGTGAATATCCTAAGTTCATTACAAGTTTCTTACCTTGTAATTGAGCTCTATAACCAACACCTATTAACTCTAAGTTCTTTTCAAATCCTTTTTCAACTCCGATTATCATGTTGTTGATTAATGCTCTAGTTAAACCATGAAGAGCTCTGTGCTCTTTTTGATCGCTAGGTCTAGTTACAACAACTTGGTTGTTTTCAACTGCTATATTCATGTCTTTATTCATAGCTTTAACAAGTTCGCCCTTTGGACCCTTAACTGAAACAACATTTTCCGCTGTAACAGCTACAGTTACGCCTGCAGGTATAGCTATAGGTAATCTACCTACTCTTGACATAATCGCACCTCCTGTTTTACTTGTTCTGATATATGTTAATTTACTTACTTTCTACTTTGGATATTACCAAACGTAGCAAACTACTTCTCCGCCTAATCCAGCTTTTCTTGCTTCTCTATCAACTAATAAACCTGATGAAGTTGATATTATAGCGATACCTAGTCCGCTTAATACCTTTGGAATTTCGTCTTTCTTGCAGTAAACTCTTAGTCCTGGTTTAGATATTCTCTTTATACCAGTTATAACTCTTTCTTTATCTGCGCCATATTTAAGAGATATTCTTAACATTGGAACAACACCATCGTTATATTCCTCTAATTCTTTAATATATCCCTCTTGTAATAATATATTTGCAACAGCCTTCTTCATATTTGATGAAGGAACTTCTACTACTTCATGTCTTACAGCATTTGCATTTCTAATACGTGTTAGCAAATCTGCGATAGGATCTGTCATAACCATTTAATGTGCCTCCTTTCACTACATCAGTTTTTTACCAACTTGCTTTCTTACAACCAGGGATTTGACCCTTGTAAGCAAGTTCTCTAAAACATATACGGCAAATACCAAACTTCTTTAATACTGAATGTGGTCTTCCACATATTCTGCATCTTGTATAAGCTCTTGTTTTATATTTAGGTTCTTTTTTCCACTTTTCAATAATAGCTTTACGTGCCACGGTTTTCCCTCCTTATTATTGAGCAAATGGCATACCAAGGAATCTTAATAATTCTCTTGCTTCTTCGTCAGTGTTAGCTGATGTAACGAAGATGATATCCATTCCTCTAACCTTATCGATTTTATCGTATTCAATTTCTGGGAATATTAATTGCTCTTTTACTCCTAGTGAGTAGTTTCCTCTACCATCAAAGGCTTTGCTTGAAACTCCTCTGAAATCTCTAACTCTTGGAAGAGCAATAGCCATTAATTTATCAGCAAATTCATACATCTTTGCTTTTCTTAATGTAACCTTACATCCTAAAGCCATGTTTTCTCTTATTTTAAAGTTAGCAACTGATTTCTTTGCTCTAGTTAAGATTGGCTTTTGACCTGCAATTATTGTTAAATCATTCATTGCTGCTTCTAATATTTTTTGATTGTCCTTAGCTTCTCCAACTCCCATGTTGATAACTACCTTTTCAAGCTTTGGAACTTCCATTATATTTTTATATCCGAACTTTTCAATCATAGCTGGAATTACTTCTTTTTGATACTTTTCTTGAAGTCTTGTTGTCATAATTAGTACCTCCTTTCAGATTCTAGAATGTTTCTCCACACTTCTTACAAACTCTAACCTTAGTACCGTCTTCTAAGATTTTATTGCTTACTCTTGTAGCATTTTTGCACTTTGTGCAGTATAACATAACTTTTGAGCTGTATATAGCTCCTTCTCTTTCTATGATTCCACCTTGAGCATTAGCTCTAGTTGGCTTTTGGTGCTTTTTAACTATATTAACTCCTTGAACAATAACTTTGCCTGTCTTAGGATATACTTTTAAAACTTCACCAGTTTTTCCTTTGTCTTTACCTGAAACAACTACAACTTTGTCGTTCTTTCTAACATGTACCTTCAAATGAGACACCTCCTCTATTATAGAACTTCAGGTGCTAATGATAAAATCTTGTTAAATTCGTTATCTCTTAGCTCCCTAGCAACTGGTCCGAAGATACGAGTTCCTCTTGGTTGCTTATCATCCTTTATAACAACAGCTGCATTTTCATCAAATTTTATATATGAACCATCAGCTCTTCTTAATCCTCTAACTGATCTAACTATAACAGCTTTTATAACGTCTCCTTTTTTAACAACTCCGCCTGGTGTTGCACTTTTAACGCTAGCAACTATTACATCTCCAATGTTACCGAACTTTCTTTTTGATCCGCCTAAAACTCTTATGCACATAATTTCCTTTGCACCTGAGTTATCTGCTACCTTTAATAAGGTTTGTTGTTGTATCATTGAATTACCCTCCTTTCAGCCTTAAAGCCTATTTAGCTTTTTCAACTATTTCAACAAGTCTCCATCTCTTATCCTTAGATAATGGTCTAGTTTCCATAATTAAAACTCTATCATTAATTTTAGCTTCATTGTTTTCATCATGAGCCTTAAACTTAGTTGTTCTATTAACAGTTTTTCCATATAGTGGATGTCTAACCTTAGTTTCAACAGCGACAACTATTGTCTTATCCATTTTATCTGAAACAACTCTACCTATTTTTTTCTTTCTTAATCCTCTTTCCATTAAGAGTTACCTCCTTTCAGATTTACTGCTCGAAAGCCCTGATCTCTTCTTCTCTTATGATGGTTTTGATTTGGGCTATAGATTTTTTTACTTCTCTTATTCTCATAGGATTTTCTAATTGACCTGTAGCTAATTGAAATCTTAAGTTGAATAACTCAGCCTTAAGGTCATTTAATTTAACCTTTAAATCTTGAGGATTATTTGCTCTTAATTCTTTTAATTCTCTAGCCTTCATTATTCTTCACCACCCATTTCCTCAAAATCTCTTCTTGTAACGAATTTACACTTTACAGGAAGCTTGTGTGATGCAAGTCTCATAGCTTCTCTTGCAACTTCTTCATTAACTCCTGATAACTCGAATAAAACTCTACCAGGTTTAACTACTGCTACCCAATATTCTGGTGAACCTTTACCTGAACCCATTCTTGTTTCAGCTGGTTTTTCAGTTACTGGCTTATCTGGGAAAATCTTTATCCAAAGTTTTCCTCCTCTTCTGATATATCTGTTTATAGCAATTCTGGCAGATTCTATTTGGTTACTAGTTATCCAACCACAATTTGTAGCTTGAATACCAAAGTCTCCATATGCAAGGAAATTACCTCTTGTAGCTTTTCCTTTCATTCTACCACGTTGTACCTTACGATGCTTAACTCTCTTAGGCATTAACATGACTAATTCCTCCTTTCTTACGCGTTAACTTCTTCCTTCTTTTCAACTTTTTTAGTTGGAAGAACTTCTCCATTATAAACCCAAACTTTTACACCGATTTTTCCGTAAGTTGTATCAGCTTCTGCAAATCCATAATCGATATCTGCTCTTAAAGTTTGTAGTGGAATTGTTCCTTCATGATATTGTTCAGTTCTTGCTATTTCAGCACCACCTAGTCTACCTGAGCAAGCTGTCTTAACACCCTTAGCTCCAAGTCTCATAGCTCTTTGAATGCTTTGTTTCATAGCTCTTCTGAAAGATACTCTTTTTTCTAATTGTGCAGCAATATTTTCTGCCATTAATTGAGCATCAGCTTCAGCATTTTTAACTTCCACTATATTAATTAATAAATTTCTATTATCAACTAAATTCGCTAATTTAGCTTTTAAAGCTTCTATTCCTGATCCACCTCTTCCGATGATGACACCTGGTTTAGCAGTATATATATTTAATTTAACTCTCTTAGCAGCTCTTTCAATTTCAATCTTTGAAATACCAGCTGAGAAAAGTTCTTTCTTTACGAATTTTCTGATTTTGTCATCTTCTATTAGATTGTCTGCAAAATTTTTCTTTGAAGCATACCATTTAGCATCCCAATCCTTGATAACTCCTACTCTAAGTCCGTGAGGATGTACTTTTTGACCCACTTGATTTCCCTCCTTCTTTCTAAGCTCTTTCTTTAACTACAAGTGTAATGTTACTTGTTCTTTTGTTAATTCTAAATGCTTTTCCGTGATCCATTGGTCTGAATCTCTTTAATGTTGGACCTGCACCAACGAATGCTTCTGCTACATATAATCTTTCTACGTCCATTTCATGATTATTTTCTGCATTAGCAACAGCTGATTTTAAAACCTTGTTTATAGCAACAGCTGCATCTTTTGGAGTGTATTGTAAAATAGCGAAAGCCTCTTGAATATTTTTTCCTCTTATTAAATCAAGAACTACTCCTACTTTTGTTGGAGACATTCTAACATATTTAGCTATAGCTCTAGCTTCCATTTATGTTCCTCCTTTCCGGGATTACTTTCTTTTTCTTGCTGCTTTTTCGTCATAATCGTGTCCTCTGTAAGTTCTTGTTAATGCGAACTCACCAAGCTTATGTCCTACCATGTCTTCACTTATGAAAACTGGAACATGCTTTCTTCCATCGTGAACAGCAATTGTATGACCGATCATTTGTGGGAATATTGTTGAACTTCTTGACCAAGTTTTAACAACCTTCTTATCTCCACTAACATTCATTTCCTCAATTTTCTTTAAAAGTCCTTCTTGTACAAAAGGTCCTTTTTTTGTTGATCTACTCACTATAATTTGCCTCCCTTCATAATCTCTAGGCTGACAAGCCATGAAGAGAATATAAACTTCTCTTCATACTACTTATCGTTTCTTCTCTTTATTATGAATCTGTCAGAATACTTCTTATTCTTTCTTGTCTTATATCCAAGTGCTGGTTTACCCCATGGAGTAACTGGACTCGGTCTACCAATTGGTGATCTACCTTCTCCACCACCGTGAGGGTGATCGCAAGGGTTCATTACAGAACCTCTAACTGTAGGTCTCCATCCCATATGTCTCTTTCTACCTGCTTTACCGATATTTATTATATCGTTAGTAGCATTTGACACAGTTCCGATTGTAGCTCTACATTCTATTCTTACATATCTCATTTCGCCTGAAGGTAATCTTAGCGTTGCATAATTTCCTTCTTTAGCCATTAATTGAGCTGTAGTACCAGCTGATCTTACCATTTGAGCACCTTTACCGATTTGTAGTTCTACATTATGAACAAAAGTACCTACTGGTATGTTCTTTAATGGAAGAGCGTTTCCTGCTTTAATATCAGCATCTGGACCTGAAACTATAACATCTCCAACCTTTAATCCAACTGGAGCTATTATATATCTCTTATCACCATCAGCATATACAACTAATGCAATGTACGCCGTTCTATTTGGATCGTATTCTATTGTAGCAACCTTTGCTGGAACACCATCCTTATTTCTCTTGAAATCTATTATTCTATATTTTCTCTTAGCTCCACCACCGTGGTGTCTAACAGTTATTTTACCTTGAGCATTTCTACCACCAGTTTTGCTTAGTGAAACGACAAGTGATTTTTCTGGTGTACTTGTTGTAATTTCTTCAAAAGTAGCCATTGTCATTTCTCTTCTTGATGGGGTAGTTGGTCTAAACTTTTTAACTGCCATGTAAATTCCCTCCTTACTTTAAGCTTCTCTGGTATTTAAATACCAATAATACGCTTTATTCGCGTTATTGCATTCCTTCAAAGAATTCAATGTTCTTGCTGTCTTCTGTTAAAGTAATAACAGCTTTCTTGAAGTCTGCTCTTTTTCCTACATGTACGCCCATTCTCTTTGTTTTTCCCATAGTTCTTATCGTTTGAACTTTTTCAACTTTAACGCCGAAGATTTCTTCTACAGCCTTCTTAATTTGAACTTTGTTTGCATTAATTTGAACTATGAAAGTGTACTTTTTGTCTGCCATAGCAGTCATACTTTTTTCAGTGATAACAGGCTTTCTTATTATATCGTAGCTTGTCATTATGCGTACACCTCCTCGATTTTTGATACAGCATCCTTAGTTATGATTAATTTCTCAAACTTTAATAAATCATAAACATTGATGTTGTTAACTGGCATAATTTGTACGTCAGCAATATTTCTAGCTGATTTGTAAAGTACTTCATTAGCGTCTCCAGTTACTATTAAAGTTTTCTTAGCATCAAATGCTTTTAAAACCTCAATCATTTTCTTAGTCTTTGGAGCTTCGAATGCTAATGTTTCAAGTACTACCATTTGTCCGTCTTGAACTTTACTAGTTAAAGCAGACTTCATAGCTACTCTTCTCATGCTCTTTGGTACTGACATTCTGTAATCTCTTGGCTTTGGTGCGAATACTATACCACCCTTGATCCATTGTGGCGCTCTAATAGAACCTTGTCTTGCTCTACCAGTTCCCTTTTGTCTCCAAGGCTTGATTCCGCCTCCTCTAACCTCAGCTCTTGTCTTAGCTGATTGAGTTCCTTGTCTCTTGTTTGCTAATAAAGCAACTACAACTTGATGCATAGCATCAGTGTTAACTTCAACTCCGAACACATTATCGTTTAATTGGATATCTCCAACTTGTTTTCCTTCTTGATTAAATAATCCTACTGTAGGCATCCTGTTTCCTCCTTTCTACAGAAATTAAGCTTTAACTGCATTTCTTATTACTACTGTACCTTTATTAGGTCCTGGGATACCACCCTTGATTAGTATTAAGTTCTTTTCAGCTATAACCTTAACTACTTCTAAGTTTAATACTGTTGTGTTAACAGCTCCCATATGTCCTGGCATATTCTTGTTTTTGAAAGTTCTTGATGGATCTGATGAAGCTCCCATAGAACCTACTGCTCTGTGGAATTTAGAACCGTGAGTCATTGGTCCTCTATTAGCATTCCATCTCTTGATAACCCCTTGGAATCCCTTTCCTTTAGAAACTCCTGATACATCAATCTTTTCTCCAACTTCAAATAAGTCGGCCTTTATTTCTTGACCAACTTCATAAGCTGAGCAGTCTTCTAATCTTAATTCTCTTAACTTTCTCTTTAATGAAACTCCTGCTTTAGCATAGTGACCTTTTTTTGGCTTGTTAACTAATTTTTCTCTAACATCTCCAAAACCTACTTGTATTGCTTCATAACCATCTTTTTCGATAGTTTTCTTTTGAACAACAACACATGGGCCAGCTTCTACTACTGTTACAGGAACAACTTTTCCATTTTCATCGAAAATTTGAGTCATCCCAATTTTCTTTCCTAATATAGCTTTTTTCATGTATTTACACCTCCTAAACGTATCAGCGGATTGTTTAACAATCTTAACCGTTCAAACTGTTTATTTAATAAGTATTAACTATAGCTTTATTTCGATATCAACACCTGCTGGTAAGTTTAATCTCATTAACGCATCAACTGTCTTTGGTGATGGATTAACTATATCGATTAATCTTTTGTGTGTTCTGATTTCGAATTGCTCTCTTGAATCTTTGTACTTGTGAACAGCTCTTAATATAGTAACAACATCTTTTTCAGTTGGTAGTGGAACTGGTCCTGCAACTTTAGCTCCTGTTGATTTCGCTGTTTCAACAATTTTTTCAGCTGATTGATCTAATATATTGTGATCAAAAGCCTTTAATCTGATTCTTATTTTTTGTTTTGACATCTTGGTTTCCCTCCTTTTCATGTACGCTTTACTTCTAACGCACAACAGCGGATGTTCTATAAACTGCTCCACGTGTTTCATACTTAATCACACAGTTTTACAAAACCCCTGTCGTTGGATTCTAGATCCTAACATACTCATCAAGAATTAACCCGGAAGTCCGGCAACCTCCTGACTCATCGCTGTTCGCTATACAACTTCTTTATTATACTATGTTTACATAGCCTTTTCAAGAGTTTTTTGCCCTTTTTTGATAAAATTTAAAGCATGTTTTATTATTATCTCGAAATTATTATTTCCTTTGCTAATATATTTTATATTGCTTTTATTAAATTATCAACAATTTTTTTTTTGTAATATTTGCCTCATTATTATTATTAACTTATTATAATATATTAATCATTTACAACAAATAATTATTAAAGAAAAAAACAGAGAGTAAAGGCGTCCCCTTACTCTCTTAATGTGATCACATTTAATTTATATTATCTTAATTATTATCCTATTATACTAGTAACAACTCCAGAACCTACAGT
>JAQCTH010000029.1 GCA_027686065.1 Clostridiaceae bacterium AF10-41 | reverse complement strand
CTTTATAGAACTCAAATATTTTTGTATATTCTTCTTTTTTTATGAAAGTATATATTAATATATCTTCAATATCGTTGTCTTTATAACTTCTATAATTTTTAATTATGTAATCATAATCCTTATTTTTAAATGCAAGAACAAATCTATCTTTTAACATTTCTTTTATTCTAGCAAAGGACATATTTCCTACGCTTATATCATCTACCAAATATCCATCTTCTAATTTTTTGTAAAGTTTAAAATATTCATCATAATAATATTCTGCTTCATCATATTTATTTAAAAAACTGTATGCCTTTGCTATGAAATAGTAAAAGTCTAAATGATCTTTTCTATATGTAAGAGCTTCTTTGCTTAATTCTATCGCCTTTTCATATTCTCCACTAGAGTTTAAATACATAGCTAATAAATGATATATATATAAGTACTTTCCCTTATTATCTTTATTCTCTACTAAGTTATAAGCTTTAGTCACACTTTCAAAAGCTTTATCCTGGATATTGGCCATTCCATAGGTTTGAGCTAATTGAAAATGAGTATACGGATTATTATTATCCTCTTTTAAATCTTCTAGTAATAAGTTTAAATTTCTTTCATATTTATAATTCATAAGATTAAAAGATTCTCTTGAATATCCATAATGTAATAATGTTATATTAGTTAACTTCGTAGGTTGTAATACCTTTGGTTGTTCATGTACCCTTCCTTGATAATAGAATTCTTTTTTATTTCTAAATAATCTTACTAAAGTTCCAATTAAATAATCATCTTCTTTATCAGAAAGCATATTTTTAAATTTAAGAGTTGCTGAGTTAAATTTCTTAATATCTTTTTCTTTAAAAAAACTTATCATTTCATTAGGATTTTCTAAAACTTCATCGGCATCTAATATTAATATCCAATCACCCTTGCACTTATTTATACTATAATTTCTCATTTGTGCAAAGTTTCCTGTCCACTCCTTTTCATACACTCTATTTGTATATTTCTTTGCTATATTTAATGTATTATCATTACTTCCTGTATCTACTATTACTATTTCATGATCTATTTTATTCTTTAAAGTTTTTAAAGCTTCTAATGTTTTCGGCAAATTATTTTCTTCATTTTTTACAATCATTGCAATACTTAATAACATAAAATCTCTCCTTTATTGCTTATATTTTTATTGTCGAAAATAATTTATAAATCTTGATGGATAAAATAAAAAAGAGCCAGAGATTTAACTCTGACTCTTTTTATCTTTATAAATTCTATCATTATAAGAATACTCCTTGTCAATACTTCCAAGGAGTAAGCGACTCACACAATTTTAACTAAAGCTTAAAATTGGTTCCCTGCTTATCTTAATAATTGAAGAACTCCTTGTGGTTGTTGATTAGCTTGTGCAAGCATAGCTTGTGCAGCTTGTTGAAGAATATTATTTTTAGAGAAGTTCATCATTTCTTTAGCCATATCAACATCTCTTACTCTACTTTCTGCTGCTGTTAAGTTTTCTGATGCATTATTTAAGTTTGCTATAGTATGTTCTAATCTATTTTGTACCGCTCCAAGTTTTGATCTTTCTTTTGAAACTGCTGTTATAGCATCATTTATAGTACAAATAGCTGCTGTTGCATCTGCTGTACTAGAAACTTCACCTGAAATTGCATTTACTTTTAGTGAAGTTGATCCCATATTACAGAATGTAACTGATATTTGTTGACCACAATTAGCTCCAACTTGGAATGTAACTGCTGTTGTCGCATTACTAAACATTGCTTGAGTATTAAACTCTGTATTTTTAGCAATTCTATCTATTTCTTCTGTTAATGCTCCTAATTCTTCTTTTATTGCATTTCTATCTGTTGTTACATTAGTATCATTAGATGCTTGAACTGCAAGTTCTCTCATTCTTTGAAGAATGTTATGAGTTTCATTTAAAGCTCCTTCTGCTGTTTGAAGCATTGAAATACCATCTTGTGAGTTTCTTGAAGCTTGTTCTAAACCTCTTATTTGTCCTCTCATCTTTTCAGATATTGAAAGTCCTGCTGCATCATCTCCAGCTCTGTTTATTCTTAAACCTGAGCTTAATTTTTCCATTGACTTTCCTGCTGCTGCTGTATTTGTACTCATACTTCTGTGTGCATTTAATGCATTCATATTGTGATTAATTATCATTGTTATTCCTCCTTGATTTTAAATTGACATCCTTGTCATCTTTTTATTATATTATATAGAATCTCTCTTTTTTTATTAAAGGAAACTCCTTCTCAATACTTCGAAGGAGTAAGCCACTCACACAATTTTAGCTAAAGCTTAAAATTGGTTCCATGCTTATCTTAATAATTGAAGAACTCCTTGTGGTTGTTGATTAGCTTGTGCAAGCATAGCTTGTGCAGCTTGTTGAAGAATATTATTTTTAGAGAAGTTCATCATTTCTTTAGCCATATCAACATCTCTTACTCTGCTTTCTGCTGCTGTTAAGTTTTCTGATGCATTATTTAAGTTTGCTATAGTATGTTCTAATCTATTTTGTACTGCTCCAAGTTTTGATCTTTCTTTTGAAACTGCTGTTATAGCATCATTTATAGTACAAATAGCTACTGTTGCAAATGTAGCAGATGATACAGTTATAGAAGCTATACTAACACCTAATGCACCTGTGCTCATAGAGCAGAATGTAACTGATATTTGTTGTCCTTTATTAGCTCCAACTTGGAATGTAACTGCAGTTGTTGCTGCATTAAATACTTTTCTAGTATTGAAATCTGTTTGTTCTGATATTCTATCTATTTCTTTTGTTAATGCACTTAACTCATCTTTTATTGCATCTCTATCTGTATCTACATTTGTATCATTAGATGCTTGAACTGCAAGTTCTCTCATTCTTTGAAGAATGTTATGAGTTTCATTTAAAGCTCCTTCTGCTGTTTGAAGCATTGAAATACCATCTTGTGAGTTTCTTGAAGCTTGTTCTAAACCTCTTATTTGTCCTCTCATCTTTTCAGATATTGAAAGTCCTGCTGCGTCATCTCCAGCTCTGTTTATTCTTAAACCTGAGCTTAATTTTTCCATTGACTTTCCTGCAGATGCTGTATTTGTACTCATACTTCTGTGTGCATTTAATGCATTCATATTGTGATTAATTATCATTTTTTATTCCTCCTTGATTTTAAATTGACATCCTTGTCTTTGTTTTATATTTAGAATTTCTACCAATTAGGTCGAAAAATTCTCTATATAGAGTTATTTTGCTTAAGCTTTATATTATATATATCGAATAATTTTATTTAACTTTATAGTTTTTTTAAAAAATTTTATATTTTTGCACTGAAAAAATTATTTATTTTTCTATTCTTTTCATATGCATTATTAGCATTTTTTATTTTATGAATTTTTTTTATTTCTTCTTTTACCATTTCTTGCTTTTCTTTTATTGTACATTCTAATTTTTTATCAAGCTCTAATAATCCAGTTAATACATATACTTGCTTTATTTCTTCAATATCTATACTGCTCTTTTTGAATAACTCATCAATTAATTGTTGACGTTTATCCATAAGTTTATCTAAATTCTCATAATCATTATCTATATTTTGTATTATATATTCTGTTATTTCTTTATATTCTTTTAATATATTTTCTATCATAATTTAGCTCATTCCTAATTGTTGCATTAGATAGCTTTGCTGAGAATTATATTTATTCATCATAGATTCTAGAATAGAATATCTTGAATATAAAGCCTGCTCTCGTCTTGCAAAGTCTGTTTCCATATCAGCCATTTTTCTCTCATATTCTCGTATTGATTTAGTTAAAGTATTATCATATGCTGTAACTGTACCTTCATATCCTACTTTCTTTAAGAAATTAGAGTTTGATGTAATAGTTTCTTTATATAAAATATCTTTTACTCTTTGTATCAAGCCTGTTTTAGAGTATTTTTGAGAATCTGAAAGATTTTCATCTGTAGGTTTTGATTTTATAAATAAATTCATCACATCTTCTGAATTTTCTTCTAAAGCTTTTGTTAATATATTTTCATCTATAGTAAATGTTCCATTTTTAGTTCCTTGATAATCTGCTACAGGTTTTATTCCTATTTTTTCCAAATTAAGTCCAGTTCCATCTACAAATGTTCTCATTGAATTTTTTAAACTATTTGATATCCTACTTAAATCAGTATCTCTACTTAATTGCCCTTTTTCAACCCTTTCATTCCAAAGCTTTATTTCATCTTCAGACATTTGTTTCTTTTGTTCTGCAGTTAAAGGGGTGAAGTTTCTATTTCTTTTTTCAGTAGTTAGTTTATTTAATTTTTCAATTAAAGTATTATAATCATTAATAAATTTAATTAATTTATCTTTTGTTTCAGTTGCATCTATTTTTCCATTAATATTTATTTTAGTGTTCTCTGGAATATCTCCAGTAAATTTAAAAGTTACTCCATCTAGTACTACATTATTTGTTGTACCTTTATGTGTATAAATTCCACCTTTACTATTTTTAAATACTATTTCAGCATCTTGTCCTCCTGCTGATAATTTATCCTTTGTTAAGTCTAATGATACTGAGCTTATATCTATTTTTGCATTTTCACCAGTATTATTAGAAGTAAAAGTTATTTTATTAGGTTCGGTTTCTTTTACTGTAATATTTAAATTTTGTGCTTTTAAAACTTTATTCAAATAATCAATTGTACTCATATCATCATCTGTAGTTGATAAATCTCCATCTTTTAAAGATAAATCTATTAACACTCCATTGACTGTAATTTTACCACTTCCAATACTATCTAAATCAAAAGTTTTTTCTGCTTTTATTTCCTTATCTCCATTTACAAATGTTCCTGTCTTAGAATCTAGACTTAAACTTATTTCACTTATCTCTCCAAGCTTGGTGCTTTTAAATATTATACTATCATTCTCTTGTATTTCTACTTGTAAGTTATGTTCTTTCAATTTGATATTTAAAATTTCTTTAAATCTATCTTTATTTATCTCTTCACCATCTTTAAGATCATTACTATTTAAAGATATTACCTTTGGTTCTTCACCATCTTTAGCTATATTGATATTTATTACTCCATCTTTAAAATCTAAAAGTTCGAATCCAGTAATCTCAGCTGCTGTAGGGGCTACATAAGCTATTTCATTAGTTGACGATATACTACTTGTTGTCCCTCCAACAGTAAAAATACTGTCTCTTCCTAGAATTGTAGCTTCTAATATAAATCCGCTAGCATTAGTACCTCCATCCCCTGCAAAATCAGTATATGTTACTTTTACATTTATTCCAGCTTTCTTTAAATCATTATTTAAATTAGTTGCCTTTTCCTTTTGAGTGCTACCACTTAAAGCAAAATCTTTTCCATTAATAGTAATTTTATTATCTAATATTTCACTAGCCGCAATAGATATTTTAGAAGACTTTGCTATATTACCAGAAATAGTATAGTTATCTGGTTTGGTATCTCCTCCTCCAGTAGCTGTTACTACATTGTCATTAGAAGATATAAATTTAGTAGTTGCCCAATTTTTACTTAATAACAAGCTATCACTTTTTGTTATATCAAAATATTTATTATAAAGTTCTCTAGAATCTTTAATTATTTCTCTGTAAAGTTTTTGTTTTATTTCAATTATATCTTTTTGTTGTCCCTTTTTATCTATTTTTATTCTATAAGGCTTCATGGAATCTGTAACTAATTTGTCCATATCTAGTCCCGTTGCAAGTCCTGTTATCCTCATTTAAACACCCCCGATTTTAAATTATCTAGATCTTCTAGATATTTCATACGCTTCATACCATGTATCTCTTACACTTTCTATTACTGGCATAAGCTCGTCCATCATATCCGAATCTTTTTTTAAGTTTATTTCGAATAATCTTGTTTTTATAAAATCATAAACTGCATATATTTGTTTTGCCCAATCTCCTGCATTTTGATCTAAACTTATCATAAGTTCTGTAAATATATCTTGAACTTTAACTAAGTTTTTATGACTTTCAATTACATTCTTATCTTCTAAAGCTTGTTTAGCTATTTTAGCAAATTTTACAGCTCCATCTACCAACATTAATAGTAATTGTTCTTTTGATGCGTAGTTTACGCTATTATTTTTATATACATTTAATGCATTATTACCATACATTCTTTATTTCCTCCTACTTTTTAACATCTAAAAATGTGCCATAACCCATTGCATTTAAGTTTTCTTCTTTTTCTCCATATAAGCTTATATTAGAATTCTCCGTTTTTGTTGCATTAATAGTAATTTTCTTTTGCTTTTTCTTCACATGTTGTTTTTCCTCTTCAACATATTCATTAAAGAATTTCCTCTTTTGCTTTTCACTATCTTTATTAATCTTTATATCAGATTTTCTATGAATCTTACCATCTTTAGTTTTTTCATAAACTTTTTTCCTAATATCATTATCAATTTTATTTAGTAAGAAATTCATAGTCATTTCCTCCTATTAAGCTTTTTTGTCTATTGCAACACCTACTAGTTCCATCATTCTTGCTACTAAATCCAATATTTTTTTTGGCGGACATTCCATTATAACTTCTTTTGTATCTTGATTTATTATTTTTACCATTACATCTCCAAGCTTCTCATGGATAGAATACTCTGCATATGTATGTTCATCTTTTAGAAATTTATTTAATTTATCTACTGCTTTCGCTAAATCTTCTTCCCTATATCCTTTATTTTTATTTGTTATAGCTTCAACTACATCCTTGTTTCCAGAAAGCTTGTTAACTTCTTTATTTTGCACTGTATTTAGGTTAACTTGTCCTCCTTGACTTGTAACCTTTATTTCCATATAAACACCCCCTCATTTTTTCATTTTCCCTATTTCTTTTTCCCTAATATATTTAAAAGTTCCATATTAATTTTTGTTGCTTCTTTATTTTCATTTTGAACTTCTTCGTAAAGCTCTTTTCTTAAGATAGTCATTTCTTTAGGTGCTTTTATTGCTAGCTTAACACTACCATCTTCTATTTTTGAAATAGATATTTCTATATCATCACCTATTAAAATAGACTCTCCTTTTTTTCTTGTTATAACTAACAAACTCAACACACCTTTCTTCAGTTTACAGTTTATTTAGCTCACAGTTTACAAGGTACGGTGCACAGTTATGTAAATAATTCAGCATGGCTCAATCGAAAAAATTGTTTTACAAGCTATTTAGACCTTATAAAAAATTTAAATTTCAGAAACCACTCAATAGCTTCATCCTCAACTGTGAACTATGAATTGTGCACTGTGAACTAAAAATGCCTCATAATCTATATCATAATCTATTACTTGTCACCTTTAACTATTCCCTAGGAAAAACTCTTTCTTTTATTCCGTACGTTTCTTTATCTAAAATATATTGTTCCCCTTTTTTATTTTTTATATTTATCACTATAGGGGCCTTTAAATTTGCTGTTATATCCTCTATTTTTGAGTTCAATGTAACTATTGAATATAAAAGTGCTTCATCTGGTCCCTCTAGATTTAAGTTCTTTATTATTTCATCACTTAATTTTACCTCATAATTATCTTTTATAAAAAATGGAGATATAATTATAAATCCTATTTCTTCATCTTCTATTGATTGTAATATACTGAAAGGACTTTCTTCTTCAACTTGTTTTATTACATACTTTTTCAATCCATTAAAACCTGGTAGTCCTTTTTCAAAATGTATTATTTCATTTTTTTCGTATGTTATTTTCCCATGTATTGGTGATATTAATTCCATGTTACATCTTCTCCTATCTTAGGAAATCTAAAAGCGAAGGTTGAATAATTTTTGCACTTACTTGAAGAGAAGCCATATATACATTTTGTGCTACTGCTGCTTCTATATTTTTCTTGGCAAGGTCTATATCTTCTGTTTGTGATAATATATCTGTTAAGTTAAAATTTTGATCTTCATTTTGACTTCCTGCAGATTCCATTCTATTTTGCTTTGCACCAACTTCTGCTCTTACTCTTAAAAGATTTGATACTGTTTCATCTATAGTTTTTAAATTTTCATTTGTTATTTTTGCACTATCTATTGGATTGGCTGAAGCCACATTATTTGTTATATCCTTTAATAAATCCATAACATTAATGCTAACTCCATTTTTATCTTTAAATAATAGTAAATCCGTAGCTGAAACATTATAATCCATAGTTACACCTTGTGAAACTTCAACAGCAAGCTTTTTATCAATCATATTTATCTGATTTTGTACGTCTTCATCTAAATTATCAACATTTAAAACTTCTCCATTATTCCCACTAAGATGAAGTGAGTTGTTACCTGTAATTATACTTTTATCAGTTCCAATCGGTTTTGTGCTTCCTTTACTTCCTCCAAAAATATATTTACCATCAAAGTTAGTATTTAATATTTGAGCTATTTCATTCACTTTTTCATTCATTTCATCTTTTATTGCTCTTTTTTCATCACTTCCATAAGCTGCATTTCCAGCCGAAACCATTAATTCTCTAAATCTTCCAAGGCTATTTCCTAACTGTTCTAAGGCTGTATCTGTAGTATCTAACCAATTTATTGTATCTTTTATATTTTCATTATATTGAGTATTAGCCTTTATATCTGAATTTAACTGCATACTTCTTGCAACTTTAAAAGGATTATCTGAAGGCCTTCTAATTTCCTTTCCAGAAGTAAGCTGATCATTTATTCTCTTCATATAGCTTTGATTTCTATTAAGATCTTTCAAAAAACTTTTACTCATCATCTGATTTGTAACTCTCATTTACTTCCCCTCCTATCTCCTCAATCCATTTACTATAACATCTAAAAGTTCATCTACTGTTGCTATTATTTTTGCATTTGCACTATAAGCATGTTGGAATTGTACCAAATTTGCCATCTCTTCATCTAATGATACACCTGATATCGATGCTCTTGTTTCTTCTATACTATATAATAAATCTTCTTGATTTGTAACCATTCTTTGTGCTTCTTGAGCTTGTACTCCTAATCTGTCTATTGTATCTTTAAAATATGAAGTTAAAGTCATTCCTGATGAACTGTTTTGTAACTTTAATCCATTGCTTGAAAGAGTACTTCCACCCTTATTTTTATCGAACATATCTTTTCTTGAAATTACTTTTTCATCTATATCTTGAATTCTTATTAATGAATCTCTAAGCTGTGCTATTGCCAATGCTCTAGCTCCATCACTTTCTCCATCAACATTATTTTCATTGGTATATGCAAATAAATCATCATGAGTCCTAGTTTTTATTTTCATTACATCTTCTAGAATTTCTTTATTTACAGATATATTCTTGGCTGTTATATTTTGCTCTGATAATAGTGTTTCATCTATATTTTGTAAAAACCCATTAGCCCTATAGCGTGCTATATCGTTGTTTACAAAAAACGGTAGAAAATCTTTCTCGGGTCCAGCTGTGTTGTTTAATGGATCTTCTATTCCACTATGAACAGCATTTACAGAAAATGCTATTGATTTAGCTAATTTATTTAGTTGATTCATATAATCTTCTATATCCTTTTGTACTGATACAAGTCCATTAATACTGCCTGTTTCAGGCTTAAACATCATAAGTTGTGAAGAGCTTATTGTTTCTCCATCTCTTATTGGATAGCCATCTCCTTTGGCTGCTTGTCCATTTTTATCAGCCCACAAAATTCTATTATCTTTAATTTCTTTTGCTTGCTCAGGCGTTAAATTTGCTATTTTTAAAGTTTGTTTATTAGATTCACTATTCATATTACCGTTTTTATAATATGTAACTATATAAGTATTTCCTGATAAATCACTTGAATCTAATTCAACATTGCTTACATAAGAAAATCTACTAACATCTACATTTGGACTAGAGTTTACTAAATTAGGAGTTGTTATTTTCCCATCTGCTACAGGTTTTACATCTATTCCATTAAATTCTTTTTTATCCACTTGGATACCAAATTTATAACTTAATTCATCTAATAAAGTATCTCTTTTATCCATTAAATCATTTGGAGTATTTCCTGCAACAGTTACGTTTATTATTTCTTGATTAACTCTATCTAATTGTTCTAAAACACTATTTACCTCAGTAACAGAACTCTTTATCATATCTTGAGCATTAGTCTGTAAATTCTCAAGTTTTGTATAAGTTGCATTTAATGCATCTGCTAAAGCTGCTGTTTGTTGAGCTACTACAGTTCTTGCGTTTGAACTATTGGGTTGCTTTGATAACTCTTGAAATGAATCAAAAAACTTTCCCATTAAAGTAGAAATTCCAGTATCGGATGGTTCATTAAAAACACTTTCCACTTGATAAAGGAAATTACTTCTCATATCATATTTTCCTAAAACTGCATTTTCATTTCTTACTTGGTAATCCAAGAAACTGTCTCTAACTCTCTCTATGGCTTGAACTTGTGCTCCTGTTCCAAGTTGTCCTGCTTGAACAGATGAACCCATAGAAGTCCCTCCATAAGGTCTCGTTGTTTCTATTTTCGCTCTTTGTCTTGAATATCCAACAGTATTAGAGTTAGCAATATTATGAGAAGTTACATCTATGCTTTTTTGTTGTACATTCATCCCTCTTTTAGCTACATTGAATGTTGAAAATAACCCTGACATCTTTTACCTCCCCATATTATCTTCTTATATTTCCGTAAGAGTTATAAATCGGTATATCTCTTTTAGGATTTATAAGATTTAAAAGCTTATTTGTAAAACTTAACTGTTGTTTAATTAGTAAATCATTAGTATCTTTTTGAAGTATCATTTGGTTTAACAATTTTTGTATTCTTCTATATGAATTTTCTAACTCTTCATTCTTTGAAGATAGTACAATATCTTTAATAGATTCTTTTCCCAATACTTTCCTTCTATTAACTTCACTTTCTGCAACAGCTTTATTTTTTAATTTTATTTCTTCAACTACTGATTCCATTCCAAATACATCTTTATTTATAATTAATTTGTATTGTTTATCCAATAATATTAATAATTCATTTAGCTCTTTTTCCTCTTCTTTAATCACTGCTATTAAACTATTTATCATATTATTCTTTTCCCTTCATGGTATCTAGCATTCCCTTAGCAATAAGTTTTGCATCGTATCCATACGTTCCATTTTGAATACTATTTTTAATCTCTACGATTTTTTTACTATTATCATAATTACTTTCATTAATTGAATAATCATTTAATATTTTAGCTTCATCTGATAATTCAATTCTGTCATAAACTTGTTTTTTTTCTAATTTTTCTATTTTATTAGAAGTTACCTTATTATAATAGTTTATTCCATTTGTGTAACCTACACCCTTAATGTTCATAATTGCCTCCTAATAATCTCATTTTAAAATACTTCTATCATTCTATATATTTATTTATCGTAATAAATCTCTATAAGTTTAGCCATTAATTCAAATTTTATTAATCTTCACATTTGTAAAAAATGCGAAGCATTTTTCAGTTCACAGTTCACAAGGTACAATGCACAGTTGTTTTGATTTTATAGGTAACAAGGAACAGGTATCAGGTAACAAGCTCAATTATAGTCTTCTACACTTAACTAAGTTTTTAATTTACCTCACCAATTATTTTTTACCAATAACTTAATTCATTATTAATTTAAATTCTTAATATAAGTCGTCGAAGGTAAATAGACGGTGAAATAAGCATATAGCGAGAAACTAGAAGTGCTATTTAGCTTATGAAACATATCTATTTATCGTAGCCTTTATATTCGCAATTTAAAACTAAAGGTTTTATAATTTTCTCATAAATAGAAAAAAACTCCCGCAAGAGTTTTTTCCATATTATCTATTATCAAATATTAATTAACAATTTAACAATTCCTATGTATTATTTAAGTGATCTTATTCTATCTGCCCCACTTACAATACTTGTTATTCTAACCCCAAAGTTTTCGTCAACAACTACAACTTCTCCATAGGCTATTTTTTTGCCATTTATTAGAATTTCTACTGGTTCTTCTGCGAGCTTATCTAATTCTATTAGAGATCCTGTACTTAAGTTTAATATATCTTTAATACTTTTTTTAGTTCTTCCTAAAATTACAGAAACCTCTAAAGGAACATCAAGTATTAAATCTATATTTTTATGTGATTCTCCAACAATACCTTGTGATAAAGGTTCAAAGCTAGCTCCATGCACTTCCACAGGCTTTTCTTCTATTTTCTTTGCTTCTACAGTGCTTATAGATTTCTCTTCTGATTTATAATCTCCATCATAGGCTGCTTCTTGACCTATTTCTTTACTCACTTCTTGTTCTTCACCCATCATTATAGATACAATCTTCTTAGCTGTATCTATAGGTAGTATTTGCATCATATTGGATTGAAGTAATCCTTCTATAGTCAAATCAAAGCGAACTTCAACTATCGCTTCATCTTCCGGAATATTTTCAGATACTTTTTCATTAATATCTCTCCATATTGTTGACTTTGGAGGTGATATATTTACTTCTCTTGCAAACATGGTTGCCATAGATGTTGCTGCTGATCCTATCATCTGGTTCATAGCTTCTTGAACAGCACTTACTTCTAATTCTGATAGCTCCGTAGTATTAACTTGGCCATCTCCACCCATCATAAGATTAGCAATTACTGCTGCATCTGTTGTTTGCATTATTAATATATTTCTTCCAGTTATTCCAGATACATATTCTACATCTAAAATTATATTAGGATACTCAAAATTATTTTTTATCTCTCTTAAGGTAGTTATTTTAACCTTAGGAGTTGTTATATTAACTTGCTTATTTATAAGTTGATAAAGAGCTGTTGATGCTGATCCCATAGAAATATTTCCTATTTCTCCAAGCAGATCTTTCTCTATATCTGATATTAGCTCTGGCTCTTGAGTTTCCATACTGCCATTTAACAATGAGTCTATTTCTTCTTGAGATAAAAACCCATTACTCATTCTCAATCACATCCTTATCTATAATATCTAAAAGCTCTATCCCTATATTTTTTCCTATAGTCCCAGGCTTTGCTATAAAACATTCTTCATCTTCTACAAAAACTCTTACAGGATCACTGTATTGAGAATTTAATACTAAAACATCTCCCTTAACTAACTTTAAAAAATCGTCTATGGTTATATTGGTTTTACCTAGTTGAACATGCATATTTACCTCTACAGGCTCCATGCCTTTCTTAAGCTTTTCTCTTGACTCATCTTGAAGTTCTGATTCATCTGTTTTGAACCAATATTGAACAACAAGTTTATCTAATACTTTTTCCACACTTAAATATGGAATACATAAATTCATATATGTCGTACTTTTCCCTAGTTCAACTGAAAAACTAAGTAGGGCAACAGGTTCATTAGGTGCCAACGTTTGATTGGCTGATGCATTAGTTTCAAGCCCTTCAAATTCTGGTTTCACCTCTAAAATACCATCCCAAGCTAAAATTAAGGACTTTATCATTTCGGAAGTAATATTTGATAAAATATTTTTATCTATTTCAGAAAATTCTTTTGCCCTTTCTTCTCTATCACCTGTTCCTCCTAAAAGTATATCTAATATTTGAAATGAAAATTGTGGATTCATTTCTAGTAATATATTTCCTTGAAGTGGCGGCATTTTAAAAATAGTCAGTATAGTGGGATTAGGAATAGAGTGAACAAACTCTTCATAGGTTATCTGCTCTACACTTTGAATATCTACTCTAACATGTTTTCTAAGCTGTCCTGAAAGGTAATTGCTTATTATTCTTGCAAAAGCATCGTGAACCATTTCTAAAGTCCTTATATGGTCTTTTGAGAACTTTTGAGGACTCCTAAAATCATATTTTTTTATTTTATGTTTTTCTTCTTTTTCTTTTAGCTGTTCTGGTTCAACATCTCCTGTAGATAAGGCAGAAAGAAGAGCATCTATTTCGCTTTGACTTAAAACCTCTGCCATTTTTCTCCCTCATTTCTTAGTGGTTTAATAATTTTTCTATATCTATTACTGTTAGTAATCTACCTTCTAAGTCAATTACTCCCTTTATATATCCTTCAGTATTATGTGTTTCCAGCTTTTGCAATTTATATTCATCTATATCTATGACTTCTTCAACCTCATCTACTGATATGCCTATTTCCTCTTCATCAACTTTTAATATTATTATGTTATTTTGTTCTTTTTCTGATTTTATATTTAATAATAAATTAACATCAACTAAAGATTTTATACTTCCTCTAAGATTTATTAACCCTTTTATATACTCTGGAGATTTAGGCACCTTTGTTATAGTCATCATATCATTTATGCTTAGTATTTTGTCTGTCTCTACTGCAAAATGCTCTTCCCCTAATTTAAATATTACAAATTGCATTTAACTTGCCTCCTAAATAGTTTTTAACCAACTACCTTTCTTATTGCTTCTAACACCCTATCTGCTTGGAATGGCTTTACAATGAAATCTTTTGCACCTGATTTAATTGCATCCATAACCATTGATTGTTGTCCCATAGCAGAACACATTATAATCTTTGCAGCTGAATCAAATTTTCTAATTTCCTTTACTGCTTCTATTCCATCCATATCTGGCATAGTTATATCCATTGTTACAACATCCGGACTTTCTTTTTTATATAAATTTACTGCTTCTATTCCATTGCAAGCTTCTCCTACAACTTCAAAACCATTTTTTTGTAATATATCCTTTATCATCATTCTCATAAAAGCTGCATCATCTACTATTAAAACTTTTGTCATTTTAATCCCTCCAAATTATCTTATTCCTAGTGATTCTAAAATTTTTTCTAATGATCCTGGAGCAGGTACAAAATAGAAATGTCCTTCTATCTTGTGGCTTCCTTCTCCTATAAATAATGTTTCTATATCTAAAACATACTCTTGATGCTGACCTGTTTCAACAAAAGTTGAAACAAGTATTGCACTTAGCATGTCGTTAGCTACCGCAGGTACTGAAGCTGTTGCCTTTAATCCTGTAAAGTTTGCAATTGCATTCATAAAAGATGATGATATTATATTGCCTATCTCACCTATAACTGATATCCCCATTTCTGTCAATGTTTCTTCATTATTGGAAATCATTTTTGATATCATGTTTAAAGCTACATCTTTTTCAAATACATAAAGAATACTTCCTGGAATATCATCAAGCACTTTTACCAATACAGCTACAACTTCATTTTCTTTATAACTATTAAATAATTCATCAAACTCTATCAAATTCGTACTTGGTACTGACATATCTATTTTAGTGCCAAGCAACATTGATAAAGCCGTTGCTGAATTTCCAGCTCCTATGTTAGAAACTTCTCTTAAAGCATCTAATTGAAAGGTCGTTAAATTTTTGTATTCCATAAAAATCCTCCTCTCTAAATCAATGCTGCCACATCAAGAATCAATGTTACTAAACCATTTCCAAGTATTGTAGCTCCTATATATTCCTTTAGGGATCTTAAAGTTTTTCCTAAAGGTTTTATTACTATTTCTTGTTGACCAAACAATGAGTCAACTAGTAATCCAACGGTTTTTTCTCCTATCTTAACTATAATTATGAATTTCTTCTTACTTTCTATAACTTCAATTCCAAGTCTTTCGTTTAATCTTATTAGAGGTATAATACTATCACGGTAAACTATTACCTCTTCTCCATTAGTCTTTTTAATATTTTCTTCTTTATAATCTATAACTCTATCTATAAATCCTAGAGATATTGCTAAAGTTTCATTTCCTACTTTAACTAAAAGAGCTTGAATTATTTGAAGAGTTAAAGGCAATTTTATAATAAAACTTGATCCCTTTCCTTCTTCACTTATAACATCTACAGTTCCTCCTAAGGAAGAAATTTTAGTTTTAACAACATCCATTCCTACTCCACGGCCTGATATATCTGTAACTACTGTATTTGTACTAAATCCTTGAGCAAATATTAAGTTTCTAATATCATTATCACTAAGTCCATCAGTATTTATACCAACTTTTTCAGCTTTAGCTTTTACCTTCTCAAGATTTATTCCTGCACCATCATCACTTACCTTTATTAGTGCCTTAGTTCCTTCTTGATAAGCTACTAATTTTATTGTTCCAACAGGATCTTTTCCTTTTGCAATTCTTTCTTCTTCACTTTCTATTCCATGGTCTGCTGCATTTCTTAAAAGATGTATTAACGGTTCTCCTATTTCATCTATAACAGTTCTATCTAATTCTGTTTCAGCACCTTCTATAACAAAATTTATCTCTTTTTTAAGTTCTACTGATAAATCTCTTATCATTCTAGGGAATCTATTAAATACAACTTCTAAAGGAAGCATTCTTATTTTCATTACCAAATCTTGTAAGTCAGATGTAGTTCTTTCAACTTGTTCTAAAGTTTCTATAAGCTCTTGTGATTTATCATTAATTACAATTTGCTCTAATCTTGTTCTGTATATAACAAGTTCTGAAACCATATTCATAAGCTTATCAATTCTTTGCAAATCAACCCTAACTGATTGATGAGCTTTTTTATTGTTTTCTTTTTTCTTTTCTTGTTTCTCAACTTTATTTTTTACTAAATCTTCTTTTATATGAATTTTTTCTAATTCACTTACTATTTCATCATTAGCGATATTTTTTTCTGTTATTAAAACATCATCCAAAACCACATATGAAGTTTCTACACTTCTAACTTCTGAAATATTCATAACTAAGTCCTCTATATCTTCCTTAGACTTAGATGTTATTAAAACAAAAAATAATTCAGTATCAAATTGTTCATTTTCTATATCTTCTGTTGATGGAAAAGATTTCAATATTTCTCCTTGAGTTTCAAGTTCTTGAACTATTAAAAATGCTCTTGCTGATTTTAATAGGGTATCTTCTCTTAATATTATTTCTATGTTAACTCCATTAAAACCATTTTCACTTGCTTGCTTCATTACGGATAAATCATATTGATTTAATTCAATCTTTGTAGAGCTGCTAATATTTTCTTTATTTGCGTCTTCTTTTTCTTCTTTCATCTCTATCTTATCATTAACTACATTTTCTAAATCTTCTATAATATTTGCTATTTCTACATCTTCATCATTACCATCTTCTATATTACTAACCATTTTTTCTAAAGTATCTAAACAATCAAATAGTACTGTAACTACATTTCTAGTAACACTTAATTTTCCTTCTCTAAATCTTGATAAAACATCTTCCATCTTATGAGTTAATTCAGCTATATTACTATAACCCATTGTAGCTGCCATTCCTTTTATAGTATGAGCTACTCTAAATATTTCATTCACCTTATCTATATTATTTGGATTTTGTTCTAAATCTAATAAAGCCTCATTTAAAGTTTGTAAATTATCCATTGATTCTTCTAAAAACATTCCCATGTATTGAGATACGTCCATTTTATTTCACCCCTTTATACTTTCTTGTAAATAAAAGTAGATACTTTTTCTAATCCATACTCTTTATAATTATAAATGCTTTCTGTAGCTCCTACAAATAGTAATCCACCTTTTTTTAAGGAATCTGCAAATTTTTTAAAAATCTCTTTTTTTACTTCGTTTTTAAAATATATTATTACATTTCTACATACTATCAAATCAAAATCTTTATCATAATAATCTAAAATCAAATCGTGCTTTTTATAGTTAACTATCGACTTTATTTTATTATCTATTATGTACTTATCTTTTACTAAATTAAAATATTTTCTTTTATAGGCTTCATTTATATTTTTCATTTCAGCTTGTGTGTACTCACCAAGCTTTGCTCTCTTTAGTATAGTATCGTCTATATCTGTTGCAATTATATTATTTCTACCATTGGAGTTTATTTCGCTTAACATCATGGCAATACTATAAGGTTCACAACCTATTGAGCATGCTGCGCTCCAAACCTTCAATCTATTATTGACTAAAATATAACTTTTTAAGGTGTTTTCTAATTCACCAAATAGTTCTGGATTCCTAAAAAATTCTGTAACATTAATAGTTATGAAGTCCAAGAATCTTTGCCTTTCATCTTTATCTGATAATAAAAGTTTTTTATAATTTGCTAAGGAATCTATTCCTATTCTTGACATTAAGCTTCCAATTCTTCTATTTAATTGTTCTGGCTTATATGCATTTAAATTAATATTGAACTCCTTATATATCCAATTGTGAAACTCTGTAAAGTCCATATATCCTCCTAAGTCGCATTAACTAAGCTTTTTATTTTTGCCGTAATATTATTTAATGAAAGTACATAATCTACACATCCAGTTTCGTATGTAACCTTTGGCATTCCATAAATTATAGAACTACTTTCATCCTGTGATATAGTTATTCCTTTGTTCATTTTTACAACTACAGTTCCTTCTGCTCCATCTTTCCCCATACCAGTAAGTACAACAGATATAATTCTATTTCCATATATACTAGATGCTGATATGAATAATTTATCTACAGCAGGTCTTACTCCCCAAATTGGTGGTTCTTGATTAAGCCTTATAATGCCTCCTCTTTCTACAGTCATATGATAACCACCTGGAGCAATATATATTTTATTTTTTTCTATTTTTATACCATTACTAGCTTCTAAAACATTCAACTGACATTTTTTATTTAACCTCTCTGCAAAGGCTCTTGTAAAACCACTTGGCATGTGTTGAACTACTAAAACCGATATATTCAAATCTTTCGTTAAACCTGAAATAACTTTTTCAATTGCATTTGGTCCACCAGTTGATGCTCCTATTAAAATTATATCTCGTCTATTCTTTAAGTCATTATGTACCAAAATAGTGCATCCACCTCCTATAGCCTTTTTAAACCACTTCCTATACTTTTAATTGTTACTGCACCATCTTCACTTTCTAAAATCATAGTCCTTCCTTTATTGCCTCCTGTATCTTCAGCAATTATAGGGATAGATAGCTTATTTAGCATTTCTACAACTGCAAGACTATTTCTCTTTCCTACATCACTTATTATTTTCTTGTCCGGAAAATTAAACATTGATGCTCCGCCTGCTATTTTACATATAATATTATTTTTTCTACACCCAAGAGCTATCATTTCTGATAATAATTTTTCAATTCCTAAATCCGCATATTTAAATGGATTTACTATATTTTTAAACTGTGTACTATCTGGTAGCATTATATGAACTAGTCCTGCTATTTTCTTTTCCTTATCATATAATGCTATACCAACACAAGATCCAAGTCCCAAAGTTATTAATCTGTCTGGGGTAGATACAACTGCAGCATCAGCTATTCCAACTCTAACCTCTTTTTTATCTTCCAAATTTGTCACCCCTGAAAAATAATCTCTTCTTCTTCTATCGTTAATATCTTTTCTAAATCTAACATAATAATTATATTATTATGTTTTTTTACTAACCCCTTTATATATCTTTTTGAGATTAATGTTGAAAGACTTTCCGGATTATTTATTTCTTCTTCTAATATACTTTGAACTTCACTAACACTATCTACGCATATTCCAAATTTCCCCACATTTCTTTTTACCACTATTATTTTTTTATCTGAGGCATTTTCTATTTTCAACTTAAATTTATTAACAAGATTTATAATAGGTAAAACTCCATTTTCATAGTTAATTACACCATCTAAAAAGCTTGGTGAATCTGGCAAGGCAGTAGGCTCTTCATAGCCTAAAATCCTTTCTACTTCCATTATGTCTGTAGCATAAAATTCATTACCTAATTTAAAGACTAATATTTTTATCTCCTTCATTCTCTTTCCTCCTATAGAAGTAATTTTTCTACGTTTAAACTTCCATCCTTTTCTATGTAAGCATGTACATTTTTTGATGGCTTTTCTAGAATATATTTTTTATTTCCTATAATAAAAATAGTGTTATGATATGCAATATCTACATTTATTTCCCCATCTTTCTCAACTTCCAAACTTGTAACTACCCCTGAGTCACTTCCTACAATAGAAGCTTTAATTAGTTTGCCTGCTTTTAACTGACCACCTCTACACACGGAATTTCCATTTAAAAAATTAATATTACAAGATGCATATAATTTACTAGTAAATAGCCCTTTACCTGTTATATTAATATTTCCCATAACATTTATTTGAGATTCTTGAGCATATTCTATTATCAAATCTGAAGCTGTTACAACTTCTTTTTCAAGATCCTCTATTTCCTTATCTAATTCAAAAATTATTTCATCTAATTCATTTATATTTTTTATATTACTAGGGCCCGCTCCTAGAAGTTTTTCTTTTACTAACTTAACAACCAGTGAATTATGACAATCATCTTGCATTGTATATGAGATAATCTTAATACAAACCTTTGGGATATTCTTATATTTTGTTTCTATTAATGATTTAGTTATCATTCCATATGGTATATTATTTTGCACAAAATTATGTTCTTTAAGATATACTATATTAATTATTAATGATTTTAAATAATCTTTTAATTCTCTTAATCCCTTAATTCTTTTCTCTTTAATTAAATTTGTACCCCCTATATCAATAATAGAATTAACTATATTTCCTTTAATTTCAGAAGTATCTTTTGCTTCAATAAACCCGTTAAATACTCCATCTTTTATAAGAACACTTCCTTCAGAACATACCCTCATTCCTTCTGTTACTTTCCCATTTATTTGAACATTTGCAGGAAATTTAATATTCCCTGTAGAAATTGTAACATCTTTATTTAAAACATACATTGGTTCAACCCATACTTTTCCCTTATCAAAGCATGGTTTTCCATCTATAGTTGAAATTATTAAATTATCTTTTAACTTAGAACCTTGTCCTGCTGAAAAGATAATCTTTTTCTTGTCCCTTCCAGGTATCTTTGCCGAGAAAACATTTTTTCCATCGACACCATTTTCTCCTTTTATAATTTCGGCTAAAACTTCACCAGCTTTAACACTTACTATAAAATTAAAATCTCTATAATCAATTTTTTCTAAATCATCATCTATTTTTATTTTATTTTCAGAGTTAAAAAATATTTTTATATTATCTTCAATTGGCTCTTTGGCTTTTATTCCTTTAGCTATTATCTTTTGGTAAACATTTCCATTAATTGTTATATGCTTTATAGCATCACTATCAATTCCATAAGATATTTTGGCCTTTTTCAGCTCGCTATTTAGCTCACTTTCAGTTATTATTGGCGGTTCGGCCTCTTCCTTGGCTTCTATATCTAAAATCAAGTCACTACTTTCTTCCATATCTTTTAAATAATATATAACTTCTCTTTTATACGTTATTGAAATATACGCTTCTGTTTTATCATCATTTAAGCTTATATCTATAACCCTTTGCCCTTGCTCTCTAAATTCCTTAAATTCTATGTGGTCATCTTCACTTACGCTATGGGGTTTATTTATCTTCTTTTCATTTATATATAATTCTCCTCTTGAAGGTGGAGAAATAATTGCAAGCTTACCATTATTCTTTGGATTTTTTACTATTATCTCTTTGTTTTTAACATAAATACTCCCATTTATAGCACTAATACCATTATGATTTTCCCCCATATTATCATACACCTTCCAAATTTTATATTATTAACCCAATAATTTAATGATACCATAATTTAAAATATATTTGAATAGTATTTAATTTTATTTAAAAACAATAACCTTTTATTGTTTGTTTATCTGAATTTATTTACATATATGCTTATTTCTTCATTAAATCCCTTAATTAATTTCTGCATTATCTCATTATTTACATCTAAAGTTATATTATCAACTTTAGCTATTGGTAATATTTTAGGAGATGTTCCTGATATGAACATAGCATCTAATTTATTTACTTCTTCAAAACTTATCTTTTTTTCTTCAAACCCAACCCCTAAACTTTTAGCCAATGATATAATTCTTCCTCTTGTAACTCCTGGCAAAACATCTTCTAAAGGCGAAGTATATAATACTCCATTTTCTATCATGAATATATTTGATTTGCTTCCTTCTGTTATAAATCCATTAGAATTAACCAGTATTGCCTCAAAAGCATTCGCTTTTATAATTTCATTATTTACTTTTTCTCGGAATTTGCTATCAACTACTTTAGCGTTAGGATTTTTTCTTTCTCCATGATAAAGTATAGTCTCAACTCCACTCTTATACATATCATTGCTAGGATAACTATGCTTTATGCTAAATACTTTCATGGTGTCAGTTCTTATATCAAAAGTTAATTTAATATTCCCAAAATCTATATTATTACCTTCAATAAGAGTAACTAAATATTCCTTTATTTTATCGTATTTATAAGAAAAGTTCTTTTCCATTAACCTAAAAGAAGATTCTAACCTTTTTATATGATCTTCATAAAACAATGGAACTCTATCTATTACTCTTATAACCTCATATATAATTCTATCTCTTTCTACCGAATCTGTAGTGTAATTTTTTATATTTTCCAAATGTCCATCTTCTAAATAGTAATCTGAAATAGCTTCCATCAATTCTTCCTCCTTATTATTTCCATCTTAATACTTCAAAATCATTTTTCTTTCTAAAATTTATTAAATATGCATTACCAACTAGATCTAATAAAGGTTTGTCAGATAAAGAATCAGAAAACATATAAGAATTCTTATAATCAACTTCTACATTTTCTTTTTCTAAAACTTCTCTTAGTCTTTTAACCTTTTCTTCTCCTTTACAATTTTCGCCTTGCATTTTTCTTATAAATTTTCCACTTTCTAAAATAAATCTTGTTCCTATTATCATATCTACTTCCTTTATTGCATAAAATTCTCTTAAATAAAATTCTGGAGATGCAGATATTAAATATACTTTATAACCTTTTCTTTTTAAATTTTTCATCATTTCTATAGCATCTTCATATAAAATCTTTTCTAAAACATCTTTATAAAAACCCTTCACTAGTAGAGCTAAATCTTTTTCTTCTATTCCTTCTATGAACTTAAGAAAACTTTCTTTTACTCTCTTTTCATCGTATATGTTTATTGAATACATTAGACCACTATACAATGCCCTTGGAAGAAATCTAATATTTTTTATATCTTTCATAATAACGTATTTAAATAATTGCATTAAGGTTTCTTTTTTTGTTATAGTATAATCCACATCGAATATTGCCAATTTTTCCATTATAATTCCTCCTAAGATGCTTCATTATTAATTATATACTATAAATTCCTATATTTAAACAAATTCATAATTGATTTGACTTAAAAGCTATAAATAATATTATTTTTACCTAAAAAAGATTAAGACACTCAATTTCTTAAGTGCCTTAACCTTTCTATTCTAATCTTTTTAAATATCTTTCTAACCTATTTAATCCTTCTTCAATTATTTCCATAGAAGTTGCATAAGATAATCTTATATAATCATCTAGACCAAAAGCAATTCCTGGTATTACTGCCACCTTTTCTTCTTCCAATATACTTTTTGAAAAATCCAATGATGAATTTATCTTTTCATTATTAATTGATTTATTGTAATATTTATCAATACAAACCATTATATAAAAGGCTCCTTTAGATTCTATTATTGATAAATCATTAATTTTCTTAAGCCTATTTATCATATAATTTCTTCTTTTTTCAAATTCCTTTATCATTATATTTACTCTTTCTTTTGGCCCACTTAAAGCTTCAATTGCAGCATATTGAGATATTGAATTTATATTTGATGTAACATGACTTTGCACACTACTCATTAATTCTGCTATTTTCTTATTGCAAGCTGAATATCCAATTCTCCATCCAGTCATAGCATACGCTTTTGATAAACCATTAATTACTACAGTTCTGTTATAGGCATCCTCTGATACTGATGCAATACTTATGTGCTCTTCATTATCATATATCAATTTTTCATATATCTCATCAGAAATTATTATCAAATTATTTTCTTTTGCAAATTCTGCTATTTCAACTAATTCATCTTTGCTATAAATACTTCCTGTTGGATTATTTGGGCTATTTATTACTATTGCTTTAGTATTTTTTGTAATTGAAGACCTCAATTCTTTAATAGTATACTTATAATCATTTTCTTTAATAGTTCTAAGAAATACAGGTACTCCGTCGGATAATTTAATTAACTCTGGATAGCTTACCCAATAAGGAGTTGCTATTATAACTTCATCACCCTTATTTAATATTGCTGTAAATGCATTTGCTAAAGATTGTTTAGCCCCTGTTGATACTACTATCTGATTTGGTTCATAATTCAAATTATTATCTTCATTTAACTTTTTGCATATAGCTTTTCTTAAATCCAAAATTCCACTTGTTGGCGTATATTTTGTCTTTCCATCCTTCATTGCCTTTATAGCTGCTTCTATAATATTTTCTGGAGTGTTAAAATCTGGTTCTCCTGCTCCAAAACTTACTACATCAACTCCTAATTCTTTCAATTCTTTTGCCTTTGCTGTAATTTCTAATGTTATAGATGGATTTATTTCTTTAGCCTTGTTAGATAAATTCATTACTCTTCCCCCAATTATCTTCTATAATTTATTAATTTATTTAGCAAATCTTTATCTATTCCATAGCTACCTATGGAATTTTCGTTGTGGCAGTCTTTTCCATGATAATCACTACCTCCTGTTATTAATAATTTATATTTTTTGCATAAATTATAAAAATCATTTGATTGTTCTCTTGAATGACTTGGATGATATACTTCAATACCCTTTAATCCATAGAACTTTAAATCTTTAATTATACTTTCTACAACTATTTTTTTATAAATTTGTCCTGGATGAGCCAACACTGCTATACCGCCTGAATTATTTATTATTTTTATAGCTTCTTTATAGTTTAACTTATATCCTTTTACATAAGCAGGTTTCCCCTTTACTAAAAAGCTAGAAAAAGCACTTTTGTAATTATCGAAGTACCCTTTTTTAACCATAGCATTAGCAATATGGCCTCTTCCAATAGTAGATTTTATATCAACTGCTAAATCCTCTAAAGTAATATTGATGTCGTTTTTTTTCAACTTAAAAAGTATTTCCTCAACTCTTTCTATTCTGGATTTATTTAGTTTTTCTACTGTTTCTATTAAATCTCTATCATTTATATTAATAAAATATCCTAATACGTGAATTTCTAGATCCTCATATTCAGTACTTAGCTCTATTCCAGGTATTATATTTATATCTTCATATTTATTATTAACGATATATTGTGAAGATATTGAATCATGATCTGTTATAGATATACTTTTTACTCCCATTTCTTGGGCTAAATTTACAATTTGTTCTGGTGCCAAGTTACCGTCTGAATAATTTGAATGAATATGTAAATCTGCATAGTTCATTTTAACACCTTATTTCTTAAATAATATATTAAAAATATATCATTATTAATATAAAATGACAAATAAAAAAAGTGCCCAAAAGGCACTTTTATTATTATTCAGCTAAATCTTCACTATAGAATTTTGATACTCTATCAAATTCTTCTTCTTCTGGAATTATTAATTCCCCATCTTCATCTGATCTAAATAAGTATACTGAATCTTCATTCGGATCTTGAGCTAAAATATATTCATTTTCTTCAAATTCAAAAGCGTCTATAATTTGACATGATACAACATTTCCATTTTCATCTTCTAAATCTACAACAAAATGTTCATGATGATCTTCTCCACATCCGCATTCTTCGTCATGATGATGTTCATGATCATGGCCACATCCACATTCTTTTTCTTCATCATGGCATCCACATTTATTTTCATTATCCATTCTAATAATCCTCCTTCATAGATATGATTCTATTTAATTCTACCCTTAATTAGTAAAAATTAAAAGTAAAATATTAAAATATTTTATGTTTCACTAATTATTAATGAAAAAGTAAAAATAAGGAGCTGCCAAAAGGCAGTTCCTTATTTCAAATATTATTGTTGTTGTGATAATCTCTTATAGTTTGCTAATCTATCCATAGCATCTTTTTCTGTCTTTTCAAATAAAGCATCAGCAGCCTCTGGGAATGCTTTTGCAAGTGATGAATATCTTACTTCACCCATTAAGAATTCTCTAAAGTCAGCCTTTGGTTCCTTAGAATCTAATGAGAATGGATTCTTAGTTCCAATTAAAGTTGGGTTATATCTATATAATCCCCAATATCCACATTCAACAGCTTTTTTAGCTTCGTCTTGACTGTTAGACATACCATTCTTAATACCATGGCTTATACATGGAGCATAAGCAATGATTAATGATGGACCATCATAAGCTTCTGCTTCTGCAATTGCTTTAAGAGTTTGGTTCTTATCAGCACCCATAGAAATTTGAGCTACATATACATATCCATATGTCATAGCCATCATTCCTAAATCTTTCTTCTTAGTTCTCTTTCCTGCTGCAGCAAACTTAGCTATTGCAGCTGTTGGAGTTGATTTAGATGATTGACCACCAGTGTTTGAGTAAATTTCTGTATCAAATACAAGAACATTTACATCTTCTCCTGAAGCAAGAACATGGTCTAATCCACCGTATCCGATGTCATATGCCCATCCGTCTCCTCCAAATATCCATTGAGATCTCTTAACTAGGAATTCTTGATCCTTTAAGATTTCTCTTGCATAATCAGCATCAACTTGTGTTAATGTATCAATAACTCTATCAGCTCTTAATCTAGTACCTTCTCCACTGTTCATATGATCTAACCAGTCTTGAAGTACTGCTTTAACATCTTCTGAAGTTTCAACTTCTAAAGCTTTAGTCATGTTGTCAGCTATTCTTTCTCTTATAGCCTTAACTCCTAAGAACATACCTAATCCAAATTCAGCATTATCTTCAAATAATGAGTTAGCCCAAGCTGGACCATGTCCTTGATTATTTACAGTATATGGAGTTGCTGGAACTGATCCACCCCAAATTGATGAACATCCTGTAGCATTAGCTATCATCATTCTATCCCCAAATAATTGAGTTACAAGTTTAGCATATGGAGTTTCTCCACATCCTGCACAAGCTCCTGAGAACTCAAATAATGGTTGTTCAAATTGACTTCCTTTAACTGTATTTTTATTCATTGGGTTCTTCTTAAGTGAAACTTCTTTAACTGCATAGTCCCAAGCTTCAATTTGTTCTTCTTGAGTATCTATTGGTTTCATTATTAATGCTTTACCAGGTGCTGGACAAACTTGAGCACAGTTTCCACATCCTGTACAATCTAATGGAGTTACTCCAATTGTGTAGAATGTTGGTTCTTCTGTCTTTAATGCCTTTGCAGGAACAATTTTCATTGATTCTGGTGCATTTTCTTTTTCATTTTCATTTAATAAGAACGGTCTTATAACAGCATGTGGACATACATATGCACATTGATTACATTGAATACATTTGTCTTGTTGCCATTCTGGAACATTTATAGCTATACCTCTTTTTTCATATGCAGCAGTACCTGGCATAAATGTACCATCTGCTAATTCTGATAATTGTGAAACTGTTAAATCAAATCCTTTTTGTGCATTTATTGGTTCAACTATATTTTTGATGAAATCTGGTACATCTTTTCTTTCTTCCTTAACTTCATCAGCAACATCTTTCCAATCTGCAGGAACTTCTATCTTAGATATAGACTCAACACCTTTATCTATAGCGGCATAGTTCATGTTAACAACTTTTTCACCTTTTTTACCATATGACTTAACAACTGCATCTTTTAAGTATTTAACAGCATCTTCAACTGGAATAATATTAGCAATCTTAAAGAATGCAGCTTGCATTATCATATTGATTCTTCCACCAAGACCAATTTCTTGTGCTATCTTAACAGCATTTAAAGTATAGAAATCAATATTGTTTTCTGCTATGAATCTCTTCATTGAAGCTGGTAATTTTTCATTAACTTCTTCTGGAGTCCAAATTGTATTTAATAAGAACTTACCATTCTTCTTTAATCCTTCTAATACATCATATTTATAAACATACGCTTGATTATGACATGCTACAAAATCAGCTTTGTCAATTAAATATGGTGACTTAATTTGTTTCTTACCAAATCTTAAGTGTGATACTGTTATACCACCAGATTTCTTAGAGTCATATGAGAAATATCCTTGAGCATACATATCTGTATGGTCACCAATAATTTTTATAGCACTCTTATTAGCACCAACTGTACCATCTGATCCTAATCCCCAGAACTTACATGCTTTAGTTCCTTCTGGAGTAGCATCGATATCTTCTTCTATATTTAATGATGTATTAGTTACATCATCAACAATTCCTATTGTAAATCCATTCTTTGGATCTTCCTTAGTTAAGTTTGCATAAACTGCAGCTATATGTGATGGGTTTGGATCCTTAGAACCTAATCCATATCTACCTCCAACTATAACTGGGGCATTTTCTCTACCATAGAATGCACTCTTAACATCTAGGTATAAAGGTTCTCCAATTGATCCTGGTTCCTTTGTTCTATCTAAAACAGCTATAGATTTTACTGTAGCTGGTATTGCTTTAAATAATTTTTCTGCAGAGAATGGTCTGTAAAGTCTTACTTTAACTACTCCAACCTTTTCTCCTTTTGCACTTAAATAATCAATAGTTTCTTCAACAACATCAGTTGATGATCCCATTGTTATTATTACTCTATCAGCATCTGGAGCTCCATAGTAATCGAAGCAATGATATTCTCTTCCTGTTAACTTAGTTATTTCAGCCATATAGCTTTCAACAACTTCTGGAATATCTTCGTAGAATCTATTTACTGACTCTCTAGTTTGGAAATATATATCAGGGTTTTGTGCTGTACCTCTAGTTACTGGATGATTTGGATTTAACGCTCTCTTTCTGAAAGCATCTACAGCATCATAATCAACTAATTTAGCTAATTCATCGTACTCTAAAACTTCTATTTTTTGAATTTCATGTGATGTTCTAAATCCATCAAAGAAGTTCATAAATGGAATTCTTGTCTTAATTGCTGTTAAATGAGCTACTGAAGATAAGTCCATAACTTCTTGAACTGATCCTTCTGCAAGCATTGCAAAACCAGTTTGTCTTGCAGCCATAACGTCTTGATGATCTCCAAATATACTTAATGAAGATGTTGCTAAAGCTCTTGCTGATACGTGGAATACTGTTGGAAGCATTTCCCCAGCAATCTTATACATATTTGGAATCATTAGTAATAAACCTTGAGATGCAGTATATGTTGTTGTTAATGCACCTGCTTGTAAAGATCCATGAACAGCACCAGCTGCTCCTGCTTCTGATTGCATTTCCATAACCTTAACAGGTTGACCAAATATGTTTTTTCTTCCTTGTGCTACCCATTCATCAACATGTTCAGCCATTGGTGATGATGGAGTGATTGGGAATATAGCAGCTACTTCTGTGAATGCATATGATATGTGAGCCGCAGCCGTATTACCATCCATAGTTTTCATTTTTCTCATCGTATTTGACCTCTCTTCCTTATATATAAAATTTTATAACTACACTAAATACAGAATTACTTTCTGTATTTAAACTAAGAGTAAATTGTTTGGTAAGAAAAGATTAAATCTCTTTAATTAAATTTAAATACCTAACCCCTATATAAGTATTAAATTGATTCTTTCTCTTCTAAAAAAATCTATTTAGTTAATTCCTCACCAAGATTTTTTGCCTTTAGTAATTCTTCATCACTTGGTGATTCTTTAACGGCGATGTGTCCTATAACATTAAAGTTATAATCCTTCATACGTTGAACCCAATCAACCATAAACTTTCCATCATCCCATCCATATGATCCAAATAAAACTATTTTCTTTTGATTATTTGGTAACAATTTGAATTGATTAATAAATGGTTCCATCTCATGTTGTTCAATTCTGTTATTATCCATTGATGGGCTTCCAAATGCAACTGCATCAGCTTCTGTTACATCTTCTATTGTTGCATCATAAACGTACTTAACATTTATCTCAGCACCAGCATTTTCTGCTCCCTCTGCAATTGAATTTGCAAGAACTTCAACATTTCCCCCATTACTCCAATAAATAATAGAGATTTTTTTCATAATTACATCACCTCATCTTTTGACTTACTTAAGTCACCTCTTTGGACATATATTACCTATTTTTTTACTTACTATTTTATTATATAACACTATTTTTTTTTTGCAAGTTTTATACAGGTCATATTAGTTGAATATATCCTTTTCTAATAAAAGACAGCTTGTTTCATTTATTTAACTCCATACTTTTTCTTATTACTGCCAAAATCGCCTCAACACCATTAGTTATGCCACTATTTTTCATATTTTTTATTAAGGTATTACTATTTTCTGTTAATTCCTTTATTTTAGATAAAAGAATTTGATTACTTTCCATCATTTCATCTTCATCTAATACTAATGAAAAGCCTTCTTTTTCAAAGGATTTAGCATTAAGAATTTGATCTCCTCTACTTATTTTCTTTGATAATGGAATTAAAAGAGTAGGCTTATTCAATGCTAATAATTCAAATATAACATTTGCTCCAGCTCTTGATATTACATAATTTGCAGCCTTTAACAAATGAGGAAGTTCATCTTTAACATATTCGTATTGAACGTATCCTTTAAGACCATTTAAGTTCTGATCTAAATTACCGTTCCCACAGATATGAATAATATTAAAATTTTCTAATAATTTTTCAATATTTTTTCTTACTTCATCATTAATACTTTTAGCACCTAAACTTCCACCTATAACTAATAAAATTTCTTTATTATCCTTAAATCCGCAAATTTCTTTTCCTTGTCTTGAACTTCCATTCAATATTTCTTTTCTTATAGGCGTACCTGTTAATACCCCTTTATCATCTTTGATATACCTTAAACTTTCTCTAAATGTAACACAAAGTTTTGAGCAAAATGGTGAAGATAATTTATTTGCTAATCCTGGAGTTAAATCTGATTCATGGGAAACAACTGGAATTTTTCTCATTGATGCTGCAATAACTACTGGCACAGCAACAAAACCACCTTTTGAGAATACTATATTAGGTTTTTCTTTTTTTAAAATTCTATTCGCTTCCATTACACCCTTCATTACTTTAAATGGATCTGTAAAGTTTTTTATATCAAAATATCTCCTTAATTTTCCTGATGAAATTTCATAATAAGATATATTTGCATCTCTTATTATCTCTTTTTCAATTCCATCCTTACTTCCTATATACTTTACCTCAAAACCTTCTTCTTTCAACCTTGGAACTAAAGCCAAATTAGGAGTAACATGCCCTGCTGTTCCTCCTCCAGTCATTATTATTTTATATTTGTTCATTAAAACACCCCACTTGTTTAATTAGCACTTAACAATTTGTTAATCATTAATTATTTTAACTTTTTCTTCTTAAATAATATCATATTATTCGAAACAATTTAATTGTTATCCAAAATAATTTGATTGTTATTTATTTTAAATATTATTTATAAGATTTAAAATATTTCTTTTCCACTATTATGTCCAATTTCCTTTAGTTACATATAATATTCAAAAAAAATTTGCACAAGCTATAGTTACAAAGATGAAAAGGAGGTGCAAGAATCATGGCAAAGAAGTTAATACCAGAAGCTAAGAATGGTCTAGCTAAATTCAAAAATGAAGTAGCTAGTGAAATGGGAGTACCTTTCTCTGATTATAATGGGGAATTATCTTCAAAACAATGCGGTAGTGTTGGTGGAGAAATGGTTAAAAGAATGGTAGAACAATATGAAAAAGGAATAAAATAGTTTTTTGATTGTTAAATCATTTTGATGTTACTTATGCTTATATAAATGTAATTTTATATTACTTTAAGTAACAAGGAGTTGTCTTAAATTGATTATCATCATATTAAGACAACTCCTATTTAATTTATTCTTATATGTTTTATCATAAGTTGAATATTTCTTTTTCCATTAAATTCATTTATATTTGGATAATAAATTATATCTGCTTTTATATTTACATAACTACTATCACAAGCTCTAATAAATTCTTCTTCTCCATATTTACTTATAACCTCTTCTTTAAAAACTTCAAATTTATCAAAACTCACTCCATCTACATATAAAAATTTTTTATTAGCTTCAAACTTAAATCTAAGTTTAAGAAAGTTTTTTTCTTTTCCTAATAACCATAATCTTTCTATACTGGCATTTTTTATAGCAAACAAAGGACTGGAGTTTCCTTTTCCAAAAGGTCTTAAGCTTTCAATAATGTTTATTAAGTTTTCATTTAAGTAATTTAATCCAAGAGGCGAATCTATTTTAACAGTAGGAATTATATCCTCATCTGATAGCTTACATATATCATTTAGCTTATTTCTTAATGGAATTATATTTTCTTCCTTAATAGATAATCCTGCAGCCATTGGATGTCCGCCAAACTTTTCTATAAGTTCACTACATTTACTAAGCTCCTCAAATATATTATAGACTTCTATTGATCTTGCAGATCCTTTTGGCATTTCCTTGCCTTTAGTTAAAACTATACAAGGCATGTTATATTTTTCTTTCACTCTCCCTGCCACTATTCCTGCAATGCTTTCGTGTATAGTATCATCATATACAACTATAACCTTTTCTTCTTTCTTTTTTTCATTTTCTATTTTTTTAATAATTTTTTCAGAACTTTCTTTAGTCAATTCTTGTCTTATTGAATTCAGTTCACTTAATTGATTTGCTAAGACTTTAGCCTTATTAATATCCTCTGTTATCAATAATTCTACTGATAAATCTGCAGTTTCTAGCCTTCCTGTAGCATTTATACATGGTCCTATTACAAATCCTAAATGGTATTCTTCAATCTTTTTATCATTTAATCCTGTTGACTTTTTCAATTCTTGTATTCCAAAGTTTTTTGTCTCATTTAATAATTCTAAACCTTTTTTAACAATAATTCTATTTTCATCAACTAAATCTACAACATCACAAACTGTTGCTATAGAAGCAAACTGTATTAAATCTAGAAACTTTTCTTTATCTATTTTAAACTCATCATATAAACACTTAGAAAATTTCAATGCTACTCCAGCTCCACAAAGCTTTTTAAATGGATATTTACAATCACTTCTTTTTGGATTTATTACAGCATCTGCACGAGGTATAGTTTCTTTTAGTTTACCTTCATCATTTTCTCTAATTGGTATGTCATGATGATCAGTAATAACTATTTCCATACCAAGTTCTTTGGCCAAGTCTACCTGTTCAAAGGCAGCTATACCATTATCACAAGTTAAAATGACTTCATAGCCCTGTTCTTTAAGCTTTTTTATTCTTCCACTATGCATTCCATAGCCTTCATCTTCTCTATTTGGTATATAGTAACTATACTTTGCTCCTACATTTTTTAATGCTTTGTAGAATATAGTAGTGCTAATTACTCCATCACAATCGTAATCTCCATAAATTATTATCTTTTTATTATTTTCAATGGCTTCTTTTATTATTTTTACACCCTTTTTCATATCTGCCATAAGATAACCATCATAAAAATCTTTAATTGTTCCATTTAAAAATCTATTGGCTTCTTCCAAAGTTTCTATCCCTCTATTTGCAAGAAGTCTCAATACTAATGGATTCTCATTTATAGAATTAGAGAGCTTTAAAAAGCTCTCTTTTTTATTTACTAATATCCAATTTTCTCTCATTTTTCCTCCCTAGTAGGACTATTTAAATAACATTTTCCCTTTTATATCTTCAACCTTATCTTTTGATATTTTATCTAATATCTCAAAAGCAAAAGGAATTGCTGCTGCTGGACCTTTTCCTGTTATTATATTCCCATCTACAACTACTAAATCTTCTTTATAATTGCAGCTTCCTATTTCATTCTCAAAACCAGGATAGCATGTAATATTCTTACCATTTGTTATTTCTGCTTTCCCCAAAGCTATTGGTCCTGCACAAATTGCACAAATCCATTTATTTTCATCATTAAACTTCTTTATAATTTCAATAACTTTGTTATTATCTCTTAGATTTTTAGCGCCTGGCATTCCACCTGGTAATACTAGAAAATCATAATCTTCAATTTCTTTATCTATAATGTTTTTATCAGCTTTCACTATGATATTATGGGATGTAGTTACCTCTTTATCTTCTAGTGAAAAAGTATGACACTCTACTTCTGCTCTTCTTAATACGTCAACAACTGTTAAGGCCTCTAAGGTTTCAAAACCATTTGCTAATAAAATCGCTACCTTCATAAAAAAATCTCCTCCTATAATATAATTTCTTTAATCTCGTCATCCAAAGCAATTGTTATAATATTACTTCCTTTTCCTGCTCTATTTTGAAGCTTTATATCTTCTATATCTACTTTTTTCTCCTGTTTATTTTTGGAAACTAAAATTATTTTATCATTAGATGTTATAGCTAATTCATTCAAATCCTCTCCATATTGAACACCAATTATTTTTCCATAAATAGCTTCATCATTTTCCTTTAAGCTTATTCCCGTAACTCCTGAAGCAACTTTTCCCATGGTATTTACATTTTCTGTGGAAAACTTTATACCCATACCTTTTTTTGTTACAATTACTATTTCTGCTACATTATTATTATATATTTCAACTGATATTAATTCATCATTATCATATTTAAATTTATATGATAATTGTGATGAATAGTTTCCATCAAATTCTACTAATGAAGTCTTTTTAACCATACCTTTTTTAGTGAAGAAATATATAAACTTATTATCTTCAAAGTTTTTTATAGATATTACTTTTATTATTTTTTCATTCTTTTCTAAATCATCTATAATTTTTTCTAAAGGAATTTCTCCTTTATTTACTCCTGATAATAAAAATGCTGGTATTTTAAACACTTTTCCTAAGTTTGTAAAAATCAACACATTGCTTAGAGAATCTATCTTTACTTTTAAATTATCATTCTTTTTAATACTAGTGAATCCTTTTATTGTCCCCTTTGAAGTTATCCCTATAGAAAAATCAATAAATTCAATGCTATCACTATACTCAACTTTTGTTACTTTATCTTTATTTGATAAATTAAACATCATTATTGGTAATATATTTCTTGCAGAATCCTCTATATCAGGAATTTGTAAATTAAACACTAAGCCTTTCTTAGTTTCAAAGTTTATAAATTCTTTAAATTCATCTTCCTCTAACAAACTTATATCTATCACTTCTTCAAGGTCTTTAAGCTTTGTAGCTTGTAGCTTTGTATAACTTGTTTGGAATTTATCTAAGGAACTTCTTTTAATTCCACCTCTTGATGTTATAAATTGAATATATTTATTTGGCATAAACGAAGAAATAGAAGTGGTATAAACTATGGTTTCATCTTCCAAGTTTAATGTTTTTATCAAATTATCAACTCTTTCACCTTTTTCTTTCCATTTACACTCTGGAATATTTATCCCCTTTATTTGATACATATTTCCTTTATTTGTAAATAAAAGAGTGTTTTCTGTAGTATTAGATTTGAACAAGAATTTTAATTCATCGCCTTCTCTATATTCAATATCTTCTGCATTTGCATTAACTCTATTGAAAGTTTTTAAAGGAATTCTTTTTATAAATCCATCTTTAGATAATGTTACCATAACATCTTCTACTACTATAAGCTCTTCTACGTCTATTTTAGCTTCATTATCATCCTTAATAATAGCCGTTTTTCTAGGATTTCTATATTTATCTGCAACTTCCTTTAATTCGGCTTTTACTACTTTAAAAAGTTCTTTTTCATCTGATAATATCTTTTTTAATCTTTTTATAATTTTTTCTAATTCAGCATACTCTTTTTGGAATACTTTTATTTCAAGACCTGTTAATCTATATAACATTAGTTCTAAAATTGCTTCTGATTGTATTTCTGTAAATCCAAATTTATTTATAAGATTTATGCCGGCATCTTTCTTAGACTTAGATTCTCTTATTGTTTTAATAATCTCATCTAAAACATCTATAGCTTTAATAAATCCTTCAACTATATGAAATCTTTTTTCTGCAATAGCTAATTCTTTTATGGTTCTTCTTGTTACTATTTCTTTTTGATGATTTACATAATGCTTTATTATAGTCTTAAGCCCCATAGTTTGAGGTTTTCCATCTGCTAAGGCTACCATATTAAAGCTTAAATTACATTGAAGGTCTGTTCTTTTAAATAAATACTTTAAAACCTTATCTGCTACTTCTTCATCTGCTACTTTTCTTAATTCTATAACAGCTCTTACTCCACTTCTATCTGATTCATCTCTTATATCAATTATTGATTCTAAAGCTTTAGAATGCCTTTTATCTCCAGTCATCTCAGATATAGTTTGAAGAAGTTTTGCCTTATTCCTTCTGAAAGGGAACTCTGTTATAACTATTCCAATTCTTCCATTTTCTAGCCTTTCAATTCTAGTTTTAGCTCTTAATGTTACCTTTCCTTCTCCAGTTTCATAAGCAGCAAGTATGGAATTTTGCCCTATTAATATTCCCCCAGTAGGTAAGTCTGGTCCTTTTACATAATCCATAAGCTCTTTAGTTGTTATTTCAGTATTATCTATATATGCTAATACTGCATCTGTAACTTCTCCTAAATTATGTGGAGGTATATTAGTTGCAAGTCCTACCGCAATTCCAAAGGTACCATTAACTAGAAGGTTAGGATATCTACTTGGAAGCACCTTAGGTTCCATTTCACTATCTGAATAATTAGGCACCATGTCTACAGTATCTTTATCTATATCCCTAAGCATTTCCATAGCAATAGGAGCAAGCCTTGCTTCTGTATATCTCATTGCTGCGGCTCCATCTCCATCCATAGATCCCCAGTTACCGTGTCCATCTATAAGGGTTTCTCTAGTTGAAAAGTTTTGAGCCATTATAACCATGGCATCATAAACTGAAGTATCCCCATGTGGATGATATTTACCTAGTATATCCCCAACTATTCTTGCTGACTTATAATATGGTCTATCTGGAAATGCTTTTAATTGATATGCACCATATAATATTCTTCTATGAACTGGCTTTAATCCATCCCTAACATCTGGCAGTGCTCTATCCTTTGCAACTTCTATAGCATAAGGCAAATAGTTATCAGGCATTGCCTCCTCTAAAGGAACTCTAATTATATTATTATCCCTTGGTATATCATTAACTTTTTTCGCCATATTTTTTCTCCATCCTATTTATTAAAATTCTCCATACTTATACATATATATTTTTCTCGGCTCAACTATATCTCCCATAAGCAATGAAACCATTTTTTCAGCCTTAGCAGCATCTTCAATTGTTACTTGAAGTAAAGTTCTTGTTTCTGGATTTAATGTAGTTTGCCATAATTGATCTGGATTCATTTCTCCAAGTCCTTTATATCTTTGTATAAGTGCTCCTTTTCCTATTTCCTTTTTTACACTTTCAAGTTCATCATCACTATATGCGTATTTATGAACTTCTTTTCCCTTAACACTTTTATACACTTTATATAATGGTGGCTGTGCTAAATATAAGTGACCATTTGCAATCAAAGGTCTCATATATCTATATATATAAGTCATCCATAAAGTTCTTATATGATATCCATCCACATCAGCATCACTCATAATTATAATTTTATCATATTTTAAATCTTCTTCTTTATAATTATCTAAGGTGCCTGTGCCTAATGCTGTATTAAATATCTTAAGTTCCTCTGAGGCTAATACATTTTCTAGCTTTTGTTTTTCTGTATTCATTATCTTACCTTTTGAAGGCATTATAGTTTGAAACCTTCTGTCTCTTGCTTGTTTTGCCGAACCGCCTGCTGAATCTCCCTCAACTACAATAAATTCATTTACAGTATTATCTTTCAATGTGCAAACAGCAACTTTTCCTGCAAGTGGTGCTGCACCTTTTCCTACTTTCCTTTTTTCAGCTTCATTTATTTTTTTTATTTTTTCTCTTCTTTGAGCTGCTTGAAGTGCATTGTTTATAAGCATAGAAGCAACTTCTTTGTTATCTTCTATCCACTCATTAAACTTTGTGTAAGCTAAGTCATTCATCATTGTATAAGCTTCAGTGCTTCCTAACTTAGTTTTGGTTTGTCCTTCAAATACAGGATTGGTGATCTTTATTCTTAAGATAGCTGTCATCCCTTCTCTTAAGTCGTCACCTTCAAAATCTTTATCCTTTTCTTTTACAAGTCCAAGTTTCTTAGCACCTTCTTTAAATGCTCTTGTCATTCCTGTTTTAAATCCAGTTTCATGGGTTCCTGCTTCTTTTGTCGGAATATTATTAACGTAACTTGCTATATTTTCTGTAGTAGAATCTGTAAATTGTACACATAATTCTCCAAACATTTGTATATTATTAACGCTTCTTTCCCCTTCAAAGTAAATTGGATTATCATGAAGTGTGGTTTTACTTTCATTTAAATATTCTATAAAATCTAAAAGTCCTCTTTCTGAATAATATTCTTTTCTAAACTCATCTTTTCTTAAATCTATTAATTCTAAATACATTCCTTTATTTTGGAATGCTAATTCTTGCAGTCTTTCATCTATTATGTCAACTTTAAAATCTGTGCTAGAAAAAACATCCTTATCTGGCATAAAGGTAACTCTTGTCCCTGTTTCCTTAGTTCTACCAACTATCTCTAGCTTTGTTACAGCTGTACCTGGCATATCTCTTTTAAGCTCTTTATCATAAGCATATTCAAATCTTTGTTTATATATATTTCCACTTTGATGTACTTCTACTTCTAACCAAGAGGATAAAGCATTAACTACAGCAGCTCCAACACCGTGCAATCCCCCTGATGTTTTATAGTTTTTATTATTAAACTTCCCCCCAGTATGTAATTCTGTGAAAACCATCTCTACCCCTGATTTTTTCTTAACTGGATGTATTCCTGTTGGAATTCCTCTTCCATTATCTATTACAGTAACACTTTTATCCTTATTTATTATTATTGTAGCTTTATTTCCATATCCATTAGATATTTCATCTATAGAATTATCTAAAATTTCCCAAACACAATGATGTAATCCTTTAGTTCCTGTAGATCCTATATACATTCCAGGTCTTACTCTAACTGGTTCAAGCTTTTCTAAGGAAGTTAAATCAGTAACATCATATCCTTTCATTAACTCTTCACTCATACAAACCTCCAAAATCACTATTATTACGTTAAACTAAAATATCATACCTTAGTTTAACCATACCTTCTCATTATAATCTTTTTAATTTTATCATAATTAATCTATAAATAAAAATATAAATCTTTATAAAGAAAATGTCAAACAAATGTTCGAGATAAATACAAGATAAAATCTTTATAAAAATTTTTAATTTTATCAATTTAAAAAGCTGTATTAAATTAATTTTAAAATCAATTCAATACAGCTATCTATTCTAGAAATTTTACTTTACGAAAAATCTCATTTTAAAGTGATATTTTTTTTACTGAACATCACAAATTTCTATATTTCTAACATGCTTTGTTGGATTCCATTCTTTATTATTTTTTCTTATCATACCTTCAATAGTTATTGGAATCCATGTTAATGTATATAAAGAATATAATAAGAACCTAAAGAATAAAATTAGTTTCTTTTTTCCTAAGAATAATGCCGCTGCTAATAAAAATGCTAAATTATAAACTACATCTATTAATAACACTGTTGAATAATTATCTACCTTAGTTGCAAAAACTGGTAATATAAATACACTTAATGAATAAAATATAAGCATAACAAACAATCCAGGTGATATTTTCTTATCTAATCTCATAATTAAAGGAGTAATTAAAAATTGCATAACACCAATAACTTTAAATGAAAAATCCCCAGTTAAATAGCTAACTAAGAAAATATTAAGCCCCTCTGGACTCATACTTTGTACTAAGCTTAAAAGCGTTGATATACCGATCATCAAAGTAAAGAAAGGTTGAATTACGTATAAAGCACAATCTAAAACAAACCATTTTCTTTCTTTAATCCCTTTTTTAAGCAACTTAAAGAAATATCTAGATGCCACATCTGTAAATCCTTGCATCCATCTTCTTCTTTGAACCCATGATTGTTTTAGAGTAAGAGGCTTTTCATCATAAATAATAGCATCATGTGCCCAGCCAACTTTTTCTCCATTTAAAATTAATTTACAACTAAACTCTAAATCTTCGGTTAAGCACGTAGCTCCCCATCCAAATTCTTGTAAGATTTTTGTATCTATAGCAAATCCAGTTCCACCAATTTGATTTGACAATCCAATATTTGCTCTTGCCAGTTGGTACATTCTATTTTGAGTCCAGAAAGCTATTGAATATGAAGTAGCTATCCATGAATCATTAGGATTTTTACTATCTATGTAGCCTTGTACTACTTTATAACCTTCTATCATCTTTGAGTTAATTTCTTTACACCAATTTTTTGATACTAAATTATCCGCATCAAATACTGCAACCGCATCATATTTCTTTTGCATTTTAAATATTTTATCAAATATCCACTCTAATGCATAACCTTTACCCTTTTGATCTTTATTAAATCTTTCATAAACATAAACACCATATTCTCTTGCTATTTTTGCAGTATTATCATCACAATTATCAGCAATGACAAATACATCATATAGCTCTCTCGGGTAGTCTTGGTTTAACATACTCTCTACTAGTTTTCCTATAACAACTTCTTCATTATGGGCTGCAACTATCATTGCAAACTTTTTTGTAGGTGTATAATTTTTCTTTTCTGATTTTCTTATTAAGCCAAAAAAAGCTAAAACAAAATAATACATCATCATTGCAAAGACAATAACCTGAAATACACCTGTCACAGCTAAAATAACTTCTTTCATTACATCCACTCCTATAAACAAAGGATACTTTCCTTATATTACTATTTAGTACATTATCTTTGACATCTTTATTAAATATATTCTAATAGGGGTAAAAAATCAAGTACTGAAATCTTAAAAATTCATTAATATTACTACATATAAACTTTAAAGAGTATTTTATTCATTTATTACTGTTTAATATAGTTATCTTTCATATTAATTATAACATGTTCTTTATATATATTATTTTATCCTATATAAATAAAGATATAATTAATATACCTATGTAATAATTTCCTTATGATTGCAAAGCATTTTATCTAGTGAAAAGTAATAGTGAAAAGTGAAAGAGTTAAGGTACCTTTACTCCAAAATCCTGTAAGGATTTTTCCTCAACTTTTTCACTCCTACACTTTTCACTTGTAATATTTTGCTTCAAAAAATATTACAAGTTTAATTAAAAGAAAAGCCATTTAGTTATAAATATACTTATAACTAAATGGCTTTTTATTAATAAACTCAAAATAGGGGTTGCTATTTTTGAGATTTATAACACTAAACTATACCTTGAGCCATCATAGCTTCTGCAACTTTTATGAAACCTGCTATATTAGCTCCCATTAATATATTACCTGGATCACCATATTCTTGTGCCGCATTTTTAGAATTTATATATATGTTGACCATTATATCTTTAAGTTTTGAATCAACTTCTTCAAAGCTCCAAGATAATCTTGCACTATTTTGTGACATTTCTAATGCCGAACAAGCAACTCCACCAGCATTTGCGGCTTTTGCTGGACCAAACATTACTCCAGACTTTTGAAGTAACTCTATTGCATCTAAGTCTGTTGGCATATTAGCTCCTTCTGAAACAACTTTAACACCATTTCTAATCAAAATTTCTGCTGCTTCTTTATTTATTTCCCCTTGTGTAGCACAAGGAAGTGCAATGTCACATTTAATTTCCCAAATCCCTCTAAATCCTTCAGTATATTTAGCATTTGGTACATAATCTAAATATTCATTAATTCTTCCTCTATTAACTTCTTTAATTTGTTTTATTATATCTAAATTTATCCCATTTTCATCATAGATATATCCATTAGAATCACTTAATGCTACTACTTTTGCACCTAATTCATTTGCTTTTTCACAAGCATATATAGCAACATTACCTGATCCTGATATAACTACTGTCTTATCTTTAAAACCTAAATTATTGTCACTTAACATTTTTTCTGTAAAGTATACTAACCCGTAGCCAGTTGCTTCTTTTCTTACTAAACTTCCGCCATAGGTAAGCCCCTTGCCTGTTAATACCCCTTGATCATTTGCATTTTTAACTTTTTTGTAATATCCATACATATATCCTATTTCTCTTGCCCCAACTCCTATATCTCCTGCTGGCACATCTGTATCAAGTCCTATATGCTTGTATAATTCCGCCATAAAACTTTGGCAAAATCTCATTACTTCTCTATCTGATTTTCCTTTTGGATCAAAATCTGAACCACCTTTTCCTCCACCTATCGGTAGTCCAGTTAGTGAATTTTTAAAAGTTTGTTCAAACCCTAAGAATTTTATTATACTTTGATTTACTGATGGATGAAATCTCAATCCACCTTTATAAGGTCCTATTGCACTATTAAATTGAACTCTAAATCCTCTATTAACTTGGACCTTTCCTTTATCATCTATCCAAGGAACTCTGAAAAATATTTGTCTTTCAGGTTCTACCATTCGCTCTAATATTCCTTCTTCTATATATTCAGGATGTTTATTAAATACTGGTACAAGCGAATTAAGCACTTCTTTTATAGCATTTAAAAATTCTTCTTCTCCCAAATTTCTTTTTTCCACTTTACTAATAATTTCATCTACATATTTTCTTCCGATCATATTAAAAACTCCTTTGTCCCCAATAATTCCTTTATATTAGCATATTGATATATTTTTTGATATATTTTTTCTATTTATTCTTTATTATTATTAAATTATTAATATTATACATCCTTTCATGAGTAATTGTAAATATAAAACTTATAAAAAAGATATGTTATTTTTATTAACATATCTTTTTTATCTATTTTTTATTTCCTTCAATATCCTCTATTATATATTTAATAAGTCTAATATTTTTGCCTTTATTATATAAATATATAGGAATAGCTGTTACTGTACCTACTAACGTTCCACAAATTATATCCCACATGGTATCATTTAGACTTCCATTTTGAGCCTTTAACCCAAAAAGAGAATCTGTTGTAAATTCCCATATTTCCCACACTGCAGCTGCAGATGTAGCAAATAATATTACAAAGATAACAGAAGTTAATGGATGTATTTCCTTTCTTACTTTTCCATTTGTCAAATATAAAAATAAAACATAGCCAATTACAGCAATTATTGCTCCTGATAATAGATGTAGAAATTTATCATAATTAGTTATTGAATAAAAATCTAAAACACTGGCTAAATACATTGATAAAAAAATGAAGGTCATATTCATATAATATATAACCCTCGCTCCCTTGAGAAAGGTTTTTGTATATAATAAATATACTCCAAGAATAGTTATAAAAGTAAGCCCTATTCTAAAAATTTTTTCGATGTCTATATTTATTAAATAATATATTGAAGTTGCTAATAGTACTCCAATAAATGAAATAGCCAATATAAGTTCATTATTATGATTTTTTTCTTTCACTACTATCACCTCTAAAATTTATAATTTTATTTAACTGATCGTTTTTCACTTTTAAATAAAATTAATGCTGATATTGCACCTATTATTAAGCCACCCAAATGTGCGTAATTATCTATATTAGATATAGTTATTCCTATAATTACATTTATAACTAAAGTCTCTAATATATTTTTTACATATTGTTTTCCAATTTTATTTTTTTCTTTTAATCCAAATACTAACATAGCACCTAAAAGTCCAAATATAGCACCTGATGCTCCAACCGATACACTATTTGGATTAAATAAATAACTAAATAATGATCCTGATAAAGCAGATAAAATATAAATTAATATATATTTTTTACTTCCATATATATATTCAACTTCTTTTCCTATTATATTAAGTGCACTCATATTAAATAAAATATGCATTATTCCGCCATGTAAAAAAGTAGATGTTATTAATCTATATATTTCCCCTCTATTAATTAAAATATTAACTTTTGCACCCATTTGAATCAAAGTATATATGTTAATATCAATTAAATTTCTTGATTTAATAATTTCAATCAAATACACTAAAATATTTAAAATAATTATTGTATATGTAACTCTATATTTTTTGAACTCTATTTTCTTT
>JAQCTH010000028.1 GCA_027686065.1 Clostridiaceae bacterium AF10-41 | reverse complement strand
TACCACACAATCCTCTATACTATTCTATTTTTTTGTAAATTAATTATTTCTAGTTACATAGAATATTTTAGCAAATAATTATATATTTTTCCATATTACTCAACTATATTGCATTTTTTATAACAATATAAAAAGAACTAAGAGAATTTTTTAATCATCTTAGTTCTTTTTGCTACTAATTTTATTCTTTTTATCTCTTTCTTTTATTCTCTGTGATACATACATATATTCTATAATTTTTTTCCTATCATACAATAGCTTTTTCTCCATTATAGTGTCTACTAAAACTTCGGCTAAATATTCTGAATCGTGTTTAACATATCCCTTTTGAATCTTTGCAAGAGATGCTTCAACAACATCTACTCCTAATCCCTTTACTTCTTTTATATCTAACTCCACTAATTCAGAACCATCCAATAAATACTTTTCTTTAATATCCTCAGGAATATCTCCTCTATTTGCAACTACATAATCCACAATGCCTCTACCACCATATTTTTTTAATATTTTTATATGGTCAGAAACTTTAAATCCATGAGTTTCTCCAGGTTGGGTCATAATATTAGATATATATATCTTTATTGCATCACTTTTCCTTATACTTTCTGCAATGTCTTTTACTAGTAAATTAGGAACTATACTTGTATAAAGACTTCCTGGTCCTAATACTATAGCATCAGCTTCTTCTATTGCCTTTATGGCATCTTCTAAAGGTTTAGCATCTTTAGGCTCTATCATAAGTTTTTTAACTCTTGAATTTTGTTTCAATACTTCTTCGGGAATTTGAGATTCACCTTCTACCTTATTTCCATTTTCAAGTTCAGCAATAAGTTTCATATCCTCCAATGTAACTGGTAGTACTTTACCTGTTACTGCTAAAACTGAACTCATTTTTTGAACTGCATCTTCAAAATTATCACTTACTCCATCCATAGCTGCTAAAAATAAATTACCAAAGTTTTGATTCTTAAGTCTTCCATCTGGAAACCTGTATTGAAGTAGTTCCTCCATCAATGGTTCAGTATCTGCAAGAGCTAATATGCAGTTTCGTATATCTCCAGGTGGAAGCATTCCTAAATCCTCTCTTAAAGCCCCAGAGCCTCCTCCATCATCAGCAACTGTAACAATTGCTGTTATATTAGATGTGTAATATTTTAGTCCTCTTAACATGGTAGATAATCCTGTTCCTCCACCTACTACTACTATTTTCGGCCCTTTTACCAATAATCTTTTTTCATATATAAGATTTTCCATCTTTCTACTATCTAAAGATAAATGTATATATCCCTTGTTTGTCAATGCTATTATTGATTTCATGCCCTCTACAATAGATATATAAATTACAAATATTCCTGTAATATTTAAAAATATATAAAATATTTTGTAATAAAAATCATATACTCTTCGCACTGCAAGTTCAGTGAATCCAAAAGCAATTAATAAGATTCCAAAAATTCCAAAGAAAAGCCATCTTTTAATTCTAACACCTGGTTTTAGCCAATCTTTAATACTCATAGTTTTTTAGCTCCTTGATGTACATCCTCTACAATATCTCTATGTTCAACAGAAGCATTATAGTTTCTTTCTAATAACTTTTTATATATTTCATTAGCTATTGCTACTGATCTATGTCTTCCTCCAGTACATCCTACTGATATTATAAGTTGTCTTTTCCCTTCTTTTTTATAGTTAGGTATAAGAAAATCTAACATATCATCTGCTCTTTTTACGAAACCTTTAGTTTCTTCTTGATCAAGTACATATTTCCTAACAGGCTCATCACTTCCTGAAAATGGCTTAAGCTCTGGTATATAGAATGGATTTGGAATAAATCTAACATCAAACACTAAATCTGAATCAACTGGAATTCCATATTTAAATCCAAAACTTAAAACTGTTATAGATAATTGTTTTTCTGGTTGCTTCATATCACCATAATTTTTATTCATTTCTTCTCTTAAATCTCTGATTGCATATTTTGATGTATCTATTATTATATCTGCTCTATCTTTAACTTCTCTTAATCTATTTCTTTCTTCATTAATTCCAGTAATAACTCTGCTTCCTGGAGCTAATGGATGACTTCTTCTTGATTCTTTAAATCTCTTAACTAAAATTTCATCTGATGCATCTAAAAACAATATTTCATACTTAAAATCTTGCTTTTTCAAGTAGTTTAAGCTTTCAAATAAATCATCAAAGAAAATTCCTCCTCTTATATCTATTACTAATGCAACTTTATCTATTTTACCTTGACTTTGAACACATGCTTCTGCAAATTTTGGTATTAATTTTGGTGGAAGGTTATCTACACAAAAATATCCCATATCTTCAAGGCTTCTTGTTGCTTCTGTTTTCCCTGCTCCTGATAGTCCTGTAACTATTATAAATCTCATGATTCTGCCTCCCTCTAATTCGAAGATTATTTAATTAAATTATATCATATTAAAGCCATTTTTATAACTTTAATAAATCTTTCACTATCATTTATATTTGGGGTACAAAGTAAAAATAGAGAAAAGCTTATACTCTTCTCTATTTCTAACTATTTTTTATCTCGTTCTTCTATAGCATATTTTAATAATTTGCAAAATTCAATATTTTGTTCTTGCGTTCCTATAGTTACCCTTACCCAACTAGGCATACCTAATAGATATCCTGGTCTTATTATATATCCATGTCTTAGTAAATATTCATGTATTGGTTTATCATCACCTTTAACATTAACCATTATAAAATTTGATTGAGACTTTATATAATTTAATTCCATGTCACTAAATTGCTTTTCTAAATACTCTCTTTGTTTTTTATTAAACAATTTAACCTTATTTATGAAATCTTCATCTTCTAATGCTGCAACAGCAGCTTTTTGAGCAAATAAATTAACATCAAAGGCATTTATAACTCTATTCATATAATCTACTATCTCTTCATTAGCAATACCATATCCAAATCTTAGCGCCGCTAGTCCGTACGCCTTTGAGAATGTTCTTAATATTATCATATTTGGATACGATTTTAATAATTCTAATGAATTTGGATAATCTTCTGAAGTAACATATTCATAATAAGCTTCATCCATTACTATAACTATATTTCTAGGTATTTTAAATAATACTTTATTTAGTTCATTTGCCGTAAATATATCTCCTGTAGGATTATTAGGGTTACAGAACCATATTATTTTTGTTTTATCTGTTATTGAATTTATCATCATTTCTAAATCTAGTCTATTATTTTTCAATGAAATTTTTATTGGTTTTGCCCCCATAAGTACAGTATTACTATCATATCTTGGAAAAGTAATTTCTGGCATAATACTTTCATCATCTTTATCTAAGAATACTTGGCATATTACATTAATTAGTGAATCTGATCCCGCTCCACAAAATATCATATCTCTATTTATTTTAAGCTTATCACTTAAAGCTTTCTTAAAATCATATGACGCTGAATCTGGATACATATTCATTTCATCTACTAATTCAAGCATTAACTTTTTAACTTTATATGAAGTTCCTAATGGATTTTCATTAGATGCAAGCTTAACAACTTTATCTATTCCGAATTCCCTCTTCACCTCATCTATAGGTTTCCCTGCTACATACTTTTCTAACCTTTTAACTTCTTCTCTCACTTTACATTCCATGCTGTTTCTAATGCCCCCTTGTTATTTATTTATATAATTATATATTTTTTATAACAAGGATTCTATACTTTAATGCCTATCTTTCAAATAAATTTCCTATACTTCCAAGGACACTTCCTTGATCAACTTGCTTTCCCATATTTTGTGGTGCCGCTGAATAAACCCTAGATGCTAGTTTACTAAATGGTAAACTTTGAATCCAAACATCTCCAGGACCTGTTAATGTAGCAAAAAATAATCCTTCTCCACCAAATACAGCATTCTTAAATCCACCTACAAACTGTATGTCATAGTTTACATTTTGAGTCATTGCAACTAAACATCCTGTATCAATCTTTATTGTTTCTCCTGGCATTAATGTTCTTTTTACAATAGTTCCTCCTGCATGAATAAAAGCTAAACCTTCTCCTACTAACTTTTGTAATATAAAACCTTCTCCACCGAAAAATCCAGTTCCAAGTTTTTTAGTAAATGCTATATCTATACTTATTCCTTTTGCACAACATAAAAAAGAATCCTTTTGACAAATTAATTTTCCACCTAAGTTTCTTAAATCTACAGGTATTATTTTTCCTGGATAAGGTGCTGCAAATGCTACCTTTTGTTTTATAACTCCTGAATTAGTGAAGGCTGTCATAAACAAACTTTCACCTGTTATAACTCTTTTTGCCGCTCCTCCAAGCTTACCTAGAAAACCACCCTGAGCTTTTTGGCTTCCATCCCCAAATATAGTTTCCATTGTTATACTATTATCCATCATCATCATTGCTCCAGCTTCAGCAACCACAGTTTCTCTTGGATCTAATTCAATTTCTACGTATTGCATTTCTTTTCCTAAGATTTCATAATCTATTTCGTGAACCATTATTTTTACCTTCCTTTTTTATATACTTATAAAATATATTATTAATTATTTTCTTTTATTAGAATTATATTTATACAATTATATATCTATATTAATCAATTAGCATACCATAATGTTGATTAGCTATTGATCCTTGATATTAGTAACTAATTATTATTATGAAATCTTACCATATCTATCATTACAAGTAATCCTATGAAAAAATTGGTGTAACTTTCATCTAAAACTTCTAAAGAATATCTATCACGCCCAAAAGTTAACTCCTTATCTATTTTTCCTATCTCTATACCATCTTTTTTTATTATATAATGCCTTCCAAGCATGCTACTTGATTCCATACTCATTATTCCTAAAGACCCTGTTATATTATATTCTGGAACCATAAATTCTTTCTTAATTGTTGCAATTTCCCTCATGTTATAGTCATAAGCTATATACTTATGTGCGCCTAATCTTATTTGTTGTCTCATATATAGTACTTTGTTTTTATTAGAATCATAAATACTAATATTTTTCCCTATATCAAACTTATCCGCTTCTGCTATAAATACTGTATTGTCATTTTCATCTAGCACATCAAATTTAGCTCCAATGGCAAATAATCTTTCTTTAATATAAAACCTTCTCATAAAAATCTCCTTTATAAAATATTTTTTAACCTTAAATATAGTATATTATACCACTTAATATTTGTCAATAAGACTTTATAACTTTATTTTAACAATTATTTGTTTTATGAAACAAACTTTCTAGGGCTCACAGTTGTGGAAATAATTCAGCTATATTAAGTTAAGAAATTGTGAACATAAATTATACGCTGTGAACTAAATAAACCTCTTCTCATTTTATTACAAAAAAATGGAAATTCAGCAATGACTGAATTTCCTAATAAACTGTTAATTAATTTGATCTTCTCCTATTATTCTAACCTCTGGATGTAGATCTACATTAAATTGTCTTTTAACTTCACTTTGAATATATTTTATTAAATCTAATATGTCTTTAGCTGTAGCATTATTTTTATTTATAACAAATCCTGAATGTTTTTCAGAAACTGCTGCTCCACCTAATCTATATCCTTTTAAACCTGCATCTTGTATTAGTTTTCCTGCAAAATAACCTTCTGGCCTTTTAAATGTACTTCCCGCTGAAGGATATTCTAAAGGTTGTTTTGATTCTCTTTTACAAGTTAAGTCATCAACTGTATCTTTAATTTTATTTACATCCCCAACTTGCAACTTAAACTTTGCTGATAAAACAATATAATTTTTTTTCATAACAATTGATGATCTATATCCTAACTCTAAATCCTCTTTTGATAGTTCTACTAGTTCTCCATTGCTATCAATAACGTCTGCGCTATCTATTACATTAGAAATTTCACCATTATATGCTCCTGCATTCATAAACACGGCTCCCCCTATAGTTCCAGGAATACCGCAAGCAAACTCAAATCCGGTTAATGAGTTATTTAAGGCTGCATTAGACACATCTTTTAACATGGCTCCACATTCTGCTTCTACTATATTTTCATAAACATTTATGCCATTTATATTTTTCAACTTAATAACAACGCCTCTTACTCCGCCATCTTTTACCAATAAGTTAGATCCATTTCCAACTACGTAGAAAGGTATGTTCTTTTCTTTACAAATTGTTATTGTTCTTACCACTTGCTCTTTATTTTCTGGGATCAGAAGGATATCTGCTGGTCCACCTACTCTAAAATGAACATAATCTTTCATTTCTGCATCAAGAATAATATTTTCACTTTTGTAAAATTCTTCGAATAAGTTCTTAAACTCTTTATATTGATTCATACCTAACTCCTTATATATACGTAGTAATATCTTTACATAGTATAAATTAAAAACCTTGAATAAACAACCCATCAGAAGCATATTTATATATATTACTTAATCTGTAACCATTTTGTTACTACTTTTCCTTTATACTAAAGTAATCCTTTATACTTTGAGCTGCTTTTTTATCAATACTAGGTGTTTCTAGTAATTCATTTATTGTTGCATTTTTAATATTTTCAACACTTCCAAACTTCATCAAAAGATTTCTCCTTCTTTTCTCTCCTATATTAGGTATATCCTCTAATATAGAGTGTAAAGTTCGTTTATCTCTTAATGTTCTATGATATGTAATAGCAAATCTATGAACCTCGTCTTGTATTCTTCTAATCATCTGCATTAAATTTGAACTTCTATTTATTATAAGCTCCTTATTATTATATATAATTCCTCTAGTTTGGTGTTTATCATCTTTTACTAATCCACAAACCGGAATGCTTATATTTAATTTATCTAACACTTCTAATGCTATGTTAACTTGGCCCTTACCCCCATCCATCATTATTAAATCTGGGAAGTTAGAAAATTTACCACTTGAAAAATTTAAATTTCTTTCTTGAATTCTCTTTATTTCCTCAAGTCCATGCGAAAATCTTCTTTCTAATATTTCTCTCATACTATCATAGTCATTAGCACCTTTTACTGATTTAATTTTAAATCTTCTATAATCACTATTTTTTGATCTTCCTTCTTCAAAAACAACCATTGTTCCAACGGAATCCACTCCTTGTATATTTGAAATATCATATGATTCTATTCTAAATGGAGTCTCATCTAAGTCTAATAAGTCTCTTAATTCTTCTGATGTTATTCTATTAATTTCTTTTTCTTTAAGGAATTTATCTTTAAATTGCTCTAATGTTATTTTCGCATTATTTCTTACCATCTCAAGCATATCCTTTTTTTGACCCTTTTGAGGTACTTTAACCCAGGCCTTAGCCCCTCTCTTTATTGTTAAAAATTCCTCTATAAGTTCTGAGTCCTCTATATCCGGCAAATATATTGTTTTTGGAATTTTTGCTGTTCCACCATAAAAAGACGTTATAAAATCTTCTAAGACTTCACCAACCTTGTCATCTGCCGTATTTTCAAAAATAAAATGTTCACGCCCTGTAACTTTTCCATCACGTGAGAAGAATATTTGTATACAGCTATCCTTTTCATCTTGATATATATTTATAAAATCTTCATCTCCCTCCATAGTCTTGAATATCTTTTGTTTTTCTACTATTGCATCGATTGCTAAAAGCTTATCTCTATATCTAGCAGCTTTTTCAAATTCAAGATTCATAGAAGCTTCTTCCATACTCTTCTTTAAAGAATTCTTCATTGTTTTATCTTTACCATTAAGTATATCCATAATTTCACTAATCATTTCACCATATTTTTCTTTTGTTATATATCCTGCACAAGGAGCTACACATTTTTTAATATGATAATTTAAACAAGGTCTTACCTTCTGTCCATTTTCATTTATTATTAGTTTACAAGTTCTTATTGGGAAAACTTTATTAATTAATGTTATTGTCTCATAAACTGCAGTTCCATTTGTATATGGTCCAAAATACTTTGCTCCATCTTTTGCATATTTTCTAGTTACAAACACTCTTGGATAGTCATCATTTGTTGTTATTTTTATAAAAGGATAAAACTTATCATCCTTTAAAGCTATATTATATCTTGGACTATGCTTTTTTATTAAATTACACTCTAAAATTAAGGCTTCCATTTCAGAATCCGTAACTATGTATTCAAACTCTGAAATATTTTTTACCATTACCCTAACTTTTTCAGAGTGATTTTTAGAATTTTGAAAATAACTCCTAACTCTATTTTTTAGTATTTTAGCTTTTCCTACATAAATAATTTCGCCAAGAGAATTTTTCATTATATAAACGCCAGGTTTTTCTGGTAAATTCTTTAGATGATACTCAAAATCAAACATTAAAGTCCTCCTTAAATTAGGTTCTTTGTAATATAAATTTTATCACTATATGGATAATGAAACAAAAGGAAGTTAATTACAAATTTAATAAATTGCGCAGCAATTTATTAGTGAAAAGTTAAGAGTGAAAAAGTGAAAAGTTGTGGCTGTCTTTCTACGCAAAACTTAAACTCTAATTCGTATGTTGAATACTTAGTAAAGTTTAGTGTAACGATAGCTGAACTTAGTATGAAAGCCCATCTCCTGAATCTTTTCTAAAATCCTGTAAGGATTTTCCCCTTCGTTTTTTCCCTTTTCACTCTTTCACCTTTCACTATTTTGCTTCGCAAAATATTAAAACGGTGTTTCAAAATTTTCAAACTTTAGCCAAGTTTTATCTTCTTTTTCAACTTTAACTTCTTCCTTATTGAATTCCCAAGGAATGTCTAATGAATCCCAATGTACTCCACATCTTAACTCTTTTATAAATGGCTTTGTAACCTTATAATAAATTAAGGCTTCTTTGTTTCCCTTTATATAATATCCATGTGCACATCCGCTTGGTATATATATTAAATTTCTGTTATCTTCATTTAAATTCACTGATGTGTATCTACCGTAAGTTTTAGATTCTTTTCTTAAATCTATAACTACATCCTGTATTTCTCCTGCTATACAAGTTATCAGCTTATCATGTCCTTCTGGAGGTAATTGAAAATGCATTCCTCTTACTACTCCTGGCTTTGCTATAGCATAGTACTCTTCTTTGAATTCTGTGCTTAGTCCATATATATTAAACTGAGTATCATTAAAAACTTTAATCAGATCACACGTACTTTCCATGAAGACAGTTGGTGTTATTAAGCAGCAGCCTTCAATTTCTAATTGTTTAACTCTAAACATAGTATAATATCTCCTTTTAGTCTCTAAAATTCTTTAACTTTATAAAAAAATAAAGCCTAGAAATTAAGTCCCTATTTTAATATATGAGACAAAAGTTAAATAGTGAGAAATTTAAAGTTAAAAGATAAAATTTGTAGAAAGCTGTATTACTAATTTCCTAAAACGGCTTCTCTTATAATTTGTGAAGCTATATTTGCTGCTGAACCCGCTCCATTTTCACCTTTTTCCACTATTACAGCAACTGCAATCTTAGGATCATCTAAAGGTGCTGCTGATATAAACCATCCATGAGGTATTCCTTCAACACCATTTTCTATATAGTCTGCTGTACCTGTTTTGCCCCCAGCATTAGTACCTTCAAATGCTGGCCATCTATATATATTATTAGATACTAGAAATCCCATATAACTTTTTATTGTTTCCGCTATATCCTTTGAAATAACATCAGTCTTTAATGTTTTATTTGGTATCTCTTTAATTGTATTTCCATCCTTATCTACTATTTTATTTACCAATTTAGGTTCCATAAGAACTCCATCATTAGCAACAGTAGCTGCAACTATAGCCATTTGCATTGGACTTGATAGAACACTTGCTTGACCTATACCACTTTGAGCTATATTGCCTACTTCATATTCCTTCAAGGCTGGAAACCTACTTTGTACTATAGAAAGTCCTATTCCATCCATTCTATAATTAAATCCAAATCTTTCTGCTACTTCTTTTAATTTGCCATTTCCCATCTCCATTGCAAGAGTTCCAAAAACTACATTACTAGAAACTCTATATGCCATTTGTAGATTTATATCTCCATGTGCTTGTTTCATGTAATTATTAAGCTCTGTTCCATCTGGAAATGTTATTTTTCCCGTATCACCAAATGTTCTATTAACTATACTTGGATCATTTTCTAAAGCAGCTGCTAAAGTTATTGTTTTAAATACAGATCCAGGTGGATATAAACCATCTATTGTTCTATTTAATAATTTGCTATCTAAATCTACTCCAGTATTTGCATCTTCTATAACTTGTTCAAGCCCTGTAGGATTATATGTTGGCTTTGATACCATTGCTAATATTTCTCCTGTTTTAGGATTTATTGCGACTACGGCCCCTTTTAAATCCCCCATTGCATCATAGGCAATTTTTTGAAGATCATAATCTAAAGTAGTTACTATTCCATTACCAATCTTTTCTTCACTTCTATTTTCAAAAGCTTTTTTTATATCAAAATCCTTTAATAAGCTTCTAATACTATTAGAGAAACTACTATATTTTGACAATTCACTATCATACTCTTCTTCTAATCCAGTAATACCAAATCTTTCATCTATATATCCTAAAGCATGAACGTATAAATCACCATAAATATACTCTCTTTCTTGATTAAATTTATCTTCTCTAGTACTTTTAGTCATTGGATTTCCATCTTTATCATATATTGTTCCTCTTAAAACCTCATTTCTCTTTGCCCAAAGCCTTTTATTGCCTGAATCATTTGCTATATCAGGTCCCTTAAAGACTTGAAAATAGGCTATATATGATATTAATGCTATAAAGCAAAAAAGAAATATCACCATAATGTTTCTTACACTTTTTGCTAAATCACTCATAAAGTCCTCCTTGTTTTTTAAATATATTAATATCATTATAACTATAAAGTTATATATTTAAACTATAAAATTAAAGGAACTGTTTTAAACAGCTCCTTTATATTATACATCAATTTTTTTTATTATACCTTAAATTCCGCAATACTTTCTTTCATTTCTATAGCTAATACCTTGAGATCACTAGCCAGATTTCTTATTTCTTCCATTGAACTAAACTGTTCTTCTGTTGATGCTGTTATTTCTTCTGTTGCAGCTGCTACTTCTTCCATTGAAGCAGCACTAGTTTCTACTATTTTCAAAATCTCCTCTTTTTTAGAAGTAACAACGTTATTAGAATCGATAATTGATTTTATTGCACTCTTCATAACTCTAATCTCATCACTTATATTTTTTAAAGATGATACAGTTTCTTTAACACTAGTACTTTCATTTATAGAAACAGTTTTTGTTTCTCCTAATACATCTACTGCCTTATTTATCTTCTTGTTAATATCTAAAGTTGTAACTTTTATTATGTCAGTGGCTTCTTTAGAGTTTTCTGCAAGCTTATTAATTTCTTTTGCTACTACTGCAAAACCTTTGCCCACCTCACCTGCATGAGCAGCTTCAATTGAAGCATTTATTGATATCAAGTTAATACTATTTGCTATATCCTCTATTATTTTTATAAAGTCATCTATCTTCTTTGTACTTCTTGAAATATCTATTATATCTATAGATAAATCCTCTATTGAATTTTGTAGTGCTGAATTATCTATTAAGAGTTTTTGCATTCCTTGATTATTATTTTCTACATTTCTACTTAATACCGAATATAAATTGTTTAAAACATCAATAGTCTTAGATACATCATTTATAGAATCTCCTAATGTATTAATGTTATTAGATATATCAACCATACTGCCTGCCTGCTGTTGAGCAACTACTGAAATATTTTGGATTGATGCTGATACTTGCTTTGATATCTCATACATACTATTAGATGAATCATCTATGGTTGTACTGTTTTCTGATAAATTTTGTGATAATAAAAGATTCTCCTTCATTACACCTTTAAGTATATCAAAAGAATTATTCAATTCCCTTATAGCATCTCCTATTTCATCATCTAATTTTATATTTGATCTTTGAGTGAAATCCTTCTTCCCCATTGCTTTACTCATATTATTTATATCAATGATTGCATTTAAATATTTCTTAATAATTACTGATGCAATTAAAGTTATTACTAACGCAACTATTACAGTAATTATTATTGTAATTGCTATACTTTCTAATATACTTCTATTTAACATCCCTTTATCGTAAATACTTGTAACTTTAAAGTTATTGCTAAATTTATGATAAAATACTATTTTGCTATCTTTACCTATTTTTATCTCATTATTTTTTTTATTCTGCTCTATTAATTCACTTAATTCAGCATTTATTTTGGTATTGATTTGTTCCTTGTTAGTACTCGCTATTATAGTTCCAAAGCTATCTGTTAAATTAACTTCTATTCCTTCTATATTTATAGTATTAACTTGGTCTTGAAATATAGATATTGAAGTTTGAACATAATATTCTCTATTATCAAACTTTGCTTTTATTACTATAAATCCCTTATCTCCTGATACTACTATATTTGACCAAGATACTCCTCTTACTCCGCCTTCAACAAATGTTAATGCATCTATATAGGCTTTGCTTAATCCACCTGAGTAAGCTATAAAGCTCCCATTATCTTCCTTAACCGCTATAGAAATAACATAGGGATTACTCTTCATAAAAGAATCTACAAAGCTATTTGCTCTATCCTTATATCTTACTCCATTTTCAATTGAATATATTAAGTCCTCTAATTGGACAATGCTTTTGTTAACTATATTTTCCCCAAAACTATTAGTTTGCTTTAAAGCATCATTTACTCTACTATTTTCATTTTTATAAATTATAACCGATGAATACGTTGCCAAAGAAAAGCTCGTTAATAAAACAATAGTTACAAGAAAAAGTATTATCTTTTTAGCAATTGAAATTCTTTTTTCCCCATTACTTTTTTGATTTTTAAATTGTTTAGATTTATTCCCGTTTCCAATCTTGTCCTGATTTTTTTTATCTATATTATTAGACAAAGTAACCCCTCCCCCGAAAATTTAATAAACTCATCTCTTTACCCTATAAAGAAAGAGTAATGAAACCTATCATTACTCTCTTCTAATATTATACTATATTTAAATATAACTTTATATTGTTTTATAATTTAATATTCCTCTGATATTTTTTGTAAAATGCCCAAAGCAAAAAACATTGTTAGCATAGAGCTACCTCCATAACTTATAAGAGGTAGTGTTATTCCCGTAAGAGGTATAACTGTAAATATTCCTCCTACTATAACTAGAGTCTGACAAGCTATCATTGTACTAAAGCCCACAGCAGCCAATTGACTAAACCTATCATTAGTTAAAAATGCTATTCTTATTCCTCTGTAAAATAGAAGGAAGTATATTATCATAACTCCAATTGCGAATATCATCCCAAATTCTTCACAAATAACAGCAAATATAAAATCACTTTCCCTTGCAAATATTAAATCTGGATAACCATTCCCAAGCCCCACTCCAAATAATCCACCTGAAGCTATTGCATATAATCCTTGAACTATCTGATATCCTTCATTGCTAGCATATTTCCATGGATCAAGCCATATCATAACTCTTCTCTGCACGTGTCCAAAAACTCCATAAGCTCCAACCGCGCCTACTGCTGATAATCCTAAACATGTAAAAACATATTTTTTCTTAGATGTTGCTATGTATAGCATAGTAACTGAAATACCAAAGAATATTAATGTTGAACCTAAATCTGTTTGTAATACCATACAGATTAAAGAAAACATAACTATTACTGCTGGTTCAATTAATTGTTTAAAATCATCCTTAATAATGTTTTTATTTTCATATGTCATAAGTGATGCTGCTAAATACAAAACTAAAGCAATCTTACCAAATTCAGATGGTTGAAAACCAAATGGACCTATAAACACCCAGTTCATAGCGCCATAAGTTTCTACCTTAAATATAAGTCCATACACCAATGCCATTGGCATAAATAGTAAAGTTGTTATCATATATATTTTTTTATATTTAGCAAAACTCTTTAAATCTGGCATGGCTACTACTATAGCTATATATGATACTATTCCAAGTATAGCCCATATTAATTGCTTAATAGCAAAATCTGGATCTATTCTATAAAGAACAGCTATTCCAACTACTGCTAATATACTTGAAAATATAAGCATAAACTTATCACCATCTGGATAGAATCGTCTTATTAAATAATGAGAAAATCCTACTATAATGCATAGTATAATTCCCATAATTAATGCCTTAGTATCAAATGGCTTTTTTAGTAGAGCTAGGTTTGTGAATAAGAGTAAACACAGAAGATAAATTAATTTTAAAACTCTTTTTTCTAATTTTAATGCACTATTCATAACCTCACCTCTAATTCTTCTCTGCCCTTATTACCTTAAATATAGCACTCCCTATCCTTATTTGGTCATTGGCTCTGATTTTAGCAAATTCATTTATTCTTTCATCATTAATAAAAATACCATTGGTACTATTTAAATCTTCTATAACTATTTCATTATTTTTAACTATAATCTTAGCATGATTTCCTGAAGCATATTGATCATCCAATTTTATTGTATTTCCTTCTCTTCTTCCTATTGTTATGGTCCCTCTTAACAATAAAATAGACCCCTCTTCTAAGTTTGAGTTTTCACCTGTACTTAGTACTTCTATGCCATAATTCTTTTTAGTAGAAGATTGTCTCTTTCTTCCCCCACCTTTTACATCCTTGTACATTATTTTTAGTGCATAATAAATTATAAAATATAATATTATAATGAATGCTATACCAAAAACTAATGTAATTAGCTTTGAAAAACCCATCTTTTCACCTCAAAATTAGTATTCTATTACCATTATATATTAAAACTTCTAGTTAAAAATAACAAGTATACTTAACTTATCTTAACATCTTTTTAAGATATTTACCTGTATATGAGTCATTTATCTCACTTATTTGCTCTGGAGTACCTGTTGCAATTATTGTTCCACCTTTGTCTCCGCCCTCTGGACCTAAGTCTATTATATAATCTGCACACTTAATCATATCTAAATTATGTTCTATAACCACTACTGTATTTCCTGATTCAACAAGTCTTTGAAGTATTTCAACTAACCTGCTTACATCATCTACGTGAAGTCCAGTTGTTGGCTCATCTAATATATAAAGAGTTTTTCCAGTACTTCTTTTTGAAAGTTCAAAAGCTAATTTTATTCTTTGTGCTTCTCCTCCTGATAATTGAGTTGAGGGTTGACCAAGCCTTATATATCCAAGTCCTACATCATTTAATGTTTCCATTTTATTTTTTATTCTTGGAATATTTTCAAAGAATTTCATAGCTTCTTCTACAGTCATATTTAATACATCATCTATTGATTTTCCTTTATATTTTACTTCTAAGGTTTCCCTATTATATCTTTTACCCTTACATATATCACACGGAACATAAACATCAGATAAAAACTGCATTTCAATTTTTACTATTCCATCTCCTGAGCAAGCTTCACACCTTCCACCTTTTACATTAAAGCTAAATCTTCCTGGCTTATAACCTCTCATTTTAGCTTCTGGAGTTGTAGAAAATAATTCTCTTATTATATCAAAAACTCCTGTATATGTCGCTGGATTTGATCTCGGTGTTCTTCCTATAGGACTTTGATCTATATCTATTATTTTATCAATATTCTCGTATCCTGCTATTTCCTTATGATCTCCCACAGGGTTCTTACTTCTATTTACCAATCTATTAAGTCCCTTATATAATATTTCATTTATTAAAGTACTTTTACCTGAACCTGATACACCTGTTACTGCAGTTATTGTACCTAGTGGTACTTTTATATTAACATTCTTTAAATTGTTTTCCTTTGCTCCTTTAACAGTTATAAAGTTACCATTTCCTGTTCGTCTTTCAGTTGGAATCTCAATTTTCTTTTCTCCTGTCAAGTATTGTCCTGTTATGGAGTTCTTGCATTTTTTTATCTCTTCAATAGTTCCTGCTGCTATTATTTCTCCGCCATGCTCTCCAGCTCTAGGGCCTATATCTACTATATAATCTGCTTCTTTCATTGTATCTTCATCATGCTCAACTACTATTACTGTATTCCCAACATCTCTTAAATTTTTTAAAGTAGCTATAAGTTTATCATTATCTCTTTGGTGAAGTCCTATACTTGGTTCATCTAAAATATATAAAACCCCCATAAGCGCTGAACCTATTTGCGTTGCAAGTCTTATTCTTTGTGCTTCTCCACCTGATAAAGTTCCTGCACTTCTAGCTAGATTTAAATAATCTAATCCCACATCTACTAAGAATGTAAGTCTATTTTTAATTTCTCTCACTATTTGTTCACTAATTTTTTTATCTTTTTCGGAAAACTCTACAGAATTAATATAATCAAGTTCCTCTTTAATTGAATAAGTTGTAAATTCATAAATATTTCTATCTCCTACTAATACAGATAAAGCTTCCTTATTTAATCTTGCTCCCTTACATTTTGGGCAAGCATTATTACCCATATATTGTTCTATAGATGTTTTTATATCATTTGAATTAGTTTCCATATATCTTCTTTTTAATGAATTTATCTCACCATCATAAGAATAGTTATATTGAGATTTAACCCCATCTTTAGTATATGTAACCTTTAATTTCTTACCATTAGTTCCATAAAGAATTAAATCTAAAGCTTCTCTGCTTAACTCTTTCACCGGTCTACTTAAGTCTAAATCATATTCATGACTTATAGCTTGTAAGATTGCATAAGTCCATGATTCTTCCTTAAGTCTTCCTTCTCCCCAGGTTGCAATTGCACCTTCCATTATACTTAAATCTTTATTGGGTATTATTAAATCCTCATCTAATTCCATTAATGTACCAAGTCCATCACAATAATCACACTTTCCATAGGGTGCATTAAAAGAAAATAACCTCGGTTCTATTTCATCTATACTCATACCACATTGTGGGCATGAAAACTTTTCGCTAAATAATATATCTTCTCCATCTATTATATTTATAGTTACTATGCCTTCTGCAAGCTTTAACGCTGCTTCAATTGAATCTGTTAATCTTCCTTCTACGCCTTCTTTAATTATTATTCTATCAATAACAGCTTCAATAGTATGCTTTTTATTTTTATCTAAAGTTATTTCTTCTTCAGTTAACTCATAAATTGAACCATCAATTCTTGCTCTTACATATCCACTTTTCTTCAATTTCTCTAAAACTTTTTCATGTAATCCCTTTTTTCCTCTAATTACAGGTGCTAAAATTTGAATTTTAGTTCTATCTTCAAAAGCCATTACACTATCTACAATTTGGTCTACAGTTTGTTGTTCTATTGGAATTTTACATTTAGGGCAATATGGCTTTCCGACCCTTGCATATAGAAGTCTTAAATAATCATATATTTCCGTTATAGTCCCAACAGTAGATCTTGGATTTTTACTAGTAGTTTTTTGAGCTATAGATATAGCTGGAGATAATCCTTCTATATATTCAACATCAGGCTTATCCATTTGTCCTAAAAATTGTCTTGCATAAGATGAAAGAGATTCTACATATCTTCTTTGCCCTTCTGCATATAAAGTGTCAAATGCTAAAGATGACTTTCCTGACCCTGACAGCCCTGTAAATACTACTAATTTTTCTCTAGGAATCTCTAGTGATACATTTTTTAAATTATGTACTTTCGCACCTCTTATAATAATTTTATCTTTCATATCAAATGCCCCTTCTTATTTTATAACATTAGTTTTTCATTTACTCTAAAATTTAACCTCGAACAAACGTTCTTTATTATATTCTAAATTTTATTATAATTATTGTCAATTACATAATAACTTATTATTTAATAATTATTTTCTTAATCTTTTAAATTTCATATTTTTTTGTATTAAATTAAGAGCTGTTATAAAATAGTGTTATAACAGCTCTCATAAAATATTAAATTTCTTATCTTCTATTATGTAATCATATTACTCATAATTAAATAAATTTCTCTAAATCCTCGGATCTCTTATAAGCATTCTTCACAATACTTTTTGGATAACCTATATATTCTAATAATTTTATAGCATTCTTGGTTTTTGAAACTCCAGATTTAATTTTATAATCAAAACTAAGTCCCTCTTTGTTATCGACTCTTTCACTAAAATAAAAGAATTCATAATTTTCTTTTAGAATATCAGCCAATTCTCTATCATGAGTTGCAACTATTGATATTGTCTTTTTAGAATTTATATATTTTAAAATTTCTGCAGAAGCTGCTATTCTTTCAGTAGGATTTGTTCCCCTAAAGATTTCATCTATTGGGCAAAATACTGGAATTTCTTTTTCAGTTGCATTTATTATTCTTAATATAGATTCTGCCTCTGCTAAATAATAACTTTTTCCTTCATTTACATCATCACTAGGACTAATTGAAGATACTATATTAAAAATACAGCTTTTATACTTTTTGGCTAAAACAAAATTAAAGCATTGTGCAAATACTATATTTATACCAAGCATTCTTAAAAATGTAGATTTTCCAGACATATTTGTCCCTGTTAAAACTATACCTTTTGTATTGATATTAATAGAATTTGAAACTGCGTCTTCAACTAATGGATGAATTCCTTCTTCTATTTCTAATTGAACTTCTTTTATGAATTCCGGCTTAGAGAAGTTTACATCTAAACTTCCTTGATAGCAAGCCACAGATATTAAGGCTTCTATTTCTCCCAGTACACAATAAAGCTCTAATATTAAAGATCTCTTTTCTTCTATCTCACTACTTATTCTATAATAAGCAGCCTCTTCTAGTAAGAACATCACGGATATACCTTCAAAAATTCCTGCAAATGCCTTTCCAAATCCAATTACCCGAGTACCTTTATCTATAATTTTTATTTGATTTAAAATACTTTCTATCTTTACTTTATATTCGTTAAGCTCTTCTAAATCAATTTTACTTACTTTTTTTGCGGCAACTATAATTCTTCTTAAATATACTAACCCAACATCTTTAATTTCTTTGGCTTCTTTATTATTTATATAGCTATTCATTAAAACTACGCCAAATAAAGCAATTAAAAATTTAGGATTAGCCATTACTATGGTTAAAATACCTAATATCAATGGTAATATTGTTCCCAAGAAAGTATATATGTAATACTTCTTTTTATTTATGACTAAATAATCCTTTATCATATCTAAAAGTGAATTTTTATTATCATACCCTAAGTTAAAGTAATGAACATGAACCTTTGCTCTTAAATCTATGTCATCCCTAAATAAATCTATTAACTTACTTCTCTTTTCTAATACATCCTTGTTAATATGAATATTCCTAAGCATACAGTATAAGGCAGCTTCCCCAACACTACTATATGTCCTATCAATCTTTTCATATACACTACTCATATCTAAGTCATTATAACTTTGATCATCTAAAGAATATTCTTCCTCTTCTTTCATATCATATAATGATCTTATTAATGAAAAATCTCTTCTTTTGCTCTTCTCATATTTATAATCATTTTTTAAATCACTAGCTCTCATATAGTTCTGTCCCCCTATTTTTTTTATATAATATTCCACAAATAATAAACAAACCTAAAGTTAATATTAAACTCCTTCATAATTAAACAATGGAATAAAACTTTCCTTATCAGTGCCTTCTTCTTGTATGAATCCATTTTCTATCCCTATACTTACAGCATAATCTATCATTGCATCATAATGTTTTGAATTTAACCTTTTATTTATCTCAGGATAATCTTTAACATTCTCTAGTGGAGTATATTGATTCATAATGCTAATATAAACTTTATTACCATATTTATTATAAATGTAATCTATTATCTTTTTTGAATCAAATAGAAGTCCTGGTAACATAAGATGCCTTATTATTACACCCTTTTGAACTATTCCATTTTCATCAAACTCAACTTCCCCAGCTTGATTTACCATTTCATTAATTGCTTCTTTTGCATATCGAAAATAATCGGTAGCTTTTGAATATTTTGTGGAATATTTATTATTGAAGTATTTCAAATCTGGAAGGTATACATCTACATATCCTTTTAATAACTTTATAGTTTCCACCTTTTCATACCCACTACTATTATAAATTATAGGTAGCTTCAACCCATGTTTTCTAGACAGTTTTATAGCTTCAATAATTTGTACCACATAATGCGTCGGAGTAACTAAATTTATATTTAATGCACCTTTATCTTGAAGGTCTATAAATATTTCTGCTAATCTTTCTATAGTTATTTCCTTTCCATATTCACATTGACTTATATTATAATTTTGGCAAAAAACACATTTCAATGTGCAATAAGAAAAAAATACAGTCCCCGATCCTACTTCACCTGATATACAGGGCTCCTCCCAATAATGAAGGGCCGCTCTTGCTACCCTTACTTTATCAGAAGCTCCACAAAATCCACTTTTCCCATTTAACCTATTTACCCCACAATTTCTTGGACATAAATTACAATTTTCTAATAACTCAACCACTCCATCACCCCGATAACAAATTACAATTAACAATTTATAGTTAATGTTTTAGCCTTTTAGTTTATTTATAATATCACGTAGCTCTGCGGCTCTTTCGAATTGTAAATTCTTAGCTGCGTCCATCATTTCATCTGTATACTTCTTAATTAACTTTTTCTTATCCTTAGTTGAAAGATCTTTTGTATTTTCATTTTCCACTTCATATTTTTCTAACTCTTCAGCAACCTTAGTTGCTTCTATCACATCTCTTACTTCTTTTATTATTGTTTGAGGAGTAATTCCATGTTCTTCATTATATTTAATTTGAATTTCTCTTCTTCTTTCAGTTTCCTTTATTGCTTTATCCATTGATTTAGTAATATTATCTGCATACATTATTACTCTACTTTCAGAGTTTCTTGCAGCTCTTCCTACTGTTTGAATTAATGATGTTTCAGAACGTAAGAATCCTTCTTTATCTGCATCTAAAATAGCTACTAATGCAACTTCTGGAATATCTAGCCCTTCTCTTAATAAGTTAATACCTACTAAAACATCATATTCTCCAAGTCTCAAGTCTCTTATAATTTCCATTCTTTCTATTGTCTTTATATCTGAATGCATATAAGTAGTTTTTATTCCTAGATCCGTTAAGTATTTTGTTAAATCCTCTGCCATTCTTTTTGTTAGTGTAGTAATAAGAGTTCTAAAACCCTTTTCTGTAGTTTTCTTTATCTCTGTATATAAGTCATCTATTTGCCCTTTAACTGGTCTTATTTCTATTATTGGATCCAAAAGTCCAGTAGGCCTTATTACTTGCTGTGCAATATTTGTTGAATGATCTATTTCATATTGAGCAGGAGTTGCACTTACAAATACTACTTGATTTATTTTCTTTTCAAATTCCTCAAACTTCAATGGTCTATTATCATATGCACACGGCAATCTAAATCCATAATCCACCAAAGTGTTTTTTCTTGATCTATCTCCTGCATACATTGCTCTGGCCTGTGGTAGAGTAACATGACTTTCATCTATAAACATTAAGAAGTCTTCTGGAAAATAGTCTAGTAACGTTTTAGGAGGTGTTCCTGGTGCCCTACCATCTAATACCCTTGAATAATTTTCTATTCCACTACAATAACCCATTTCTCTAATCATTTCTATATCATAATTAGTTCTTTGTCTTAGTCTTTGTGCTTCTAATAATTTCTCTTGACTATTTAACTCTTTAATTCTATCTTCTAATTCATCTTCTATAGTTGTTATAGCCTTTTCTAAAACATCCCTAGATGTCGCAAAGTGAGATGCTGGTGAAATAGATACATGACTTCTTTCTCCTATTATATTTCCTGTTAAAACATCGAATTCTCTAATTCTTTCTATTTCATCTCCAAAGAATTCAATTCTTATTCCTTTGCTAGAAGAATAAGAAGGAATAATGTCTAATGAATCTCCTCTTACTCTAAAACTTCCTCTTGCAAAATCTATATCATTTCTTTCATATTGTATTTCAATAAGTTTCTTTATTATCTCATCCCTATCTTTTGTCATTCCTGGTCTTAAAGATATTGTAAGTTTTTTATATTCATCAGGATTACCAAGTCCATATATACAAGATATTGATGCAACTATTATTACATCTCTTCTTTCTAATAAAGCTGAAGTAGCGGAGTGTCTAAGCTTATCAATTTCATCATTTATTGAAGCATCTTTTTCTATAAATGTATCTGTTTGCGGCACATATGCTTCTGGTTGATAGTAGTCATAATATGAAACAAAATATTCTACTATATTATCTGGAAAAAATTCTTTAAATTCTGAACATAATTGTGCTGCTAAAGTTTTATTATGAGCCAAAATAATTGTGGGTTTTTGCAATCTCTCTATTATATTAGCCATGGTATATGTTTTACCTGATCCTGTTACACCCAATAAAGTTTGCCCTTTATCTCCTCTTTTTATTGAATTAACTAAGCTATCAATAGCTTTAGGTTGATCTCCAGTTGGTTTAAATTTTGATACAATTTTTAATTCAGGCATATTATCACCCCCATATATTATTTTATATATTTATATTTTATCCTTTATGTTGATCTTATACAACGTATAACAATTAACTATTAATAACTTAATATTAACTGACTACTTCAATCCAATTTAAGTCAACGCAAACTTACATATTATCTTTCGCAAACTGAAGGAAGGAAATTATAAATAGTTATCCATATGATAAACTTTTTATAATTTCCTAAAGAGTAAAATAAAAAGAAAGCTTAGCGCTTTCTTTTCATTTCTTCTAATACTTTTTTAAAATTATCATTATCTACACTTAAAGCATTTTCTACATTTACCATTTTAGGCACAAGTAGCAATCCAAGTCTTTTATTCTTTGGAATTACTTTTAAATCGACTATTTCCCCGGAAATTTTCCTTATTTTAAGAGGAATTTCATGAATATTATCTTTAACAATCTTAAAAATCTCAACTTCTGAAACAGCCTTTATATCATTTACTTGTATTATTTTATCTCCTCTTCTTATACCTGCTTCATACGCAGGTGACATAGGCGCTACTTCTAATACAGATACTCCGCTGTCATCAGTTACATATTTATAATCTCCAGATTCTTCTAACTTATTTTGAACTTTAATCATTATTTCATGTGCCAATGGTGCAAATATTATAGTGACAATTTGTCCAATTATTCCAAACTGAGCTACTTGTGCTACTAAAGCTAATAACACTCCATAAATAAGTATTCCAATTCCTGAATATAATGGTTTTTTAACTTTATCACTTGTAAATGATACTGAGTTATATCCCACTACTCCATATAGAGGCATTGCTGTTATTATGGCTGTGCTCAATATTAATAAAGTTTCTGGTTTATTTATTATAGGCCACCAATTAGGTGTCTCAATTGCAGATGTTGCAACGCTAGAAATATCTCCAGATAAAGCTATGAATATAGCTACAGGCAATGCCCAATATCTGTTATAAGCAAATCCACCTACTATCTTATTTTCTTTGTTTGAAAATACAGGTATCGCACCTCTACTACCATCAAACATAACTAGAAAGCCTTCTATAATATGCATAATTCCAACAAATGTCATAAGCGCTAATATGTTAACATTTATATAAGATTGTGTTTTCGTAGTATTAGCTAAGAAATTTGATAATATACTTACAGCTCCTAATACTGCTCCTGAGTAAGCGAAGCATATAAATCTCTTTTTTATAAAAAGTAAAAAAATAGATATTATGAACATTATTTCTATTCCAGAATTCTCATTAAAGATAATTCCTAAGCTACTTAATATTAAGCTTATAATAGCACCGGCTATTATTCCTAATGAAAGCTGTGACAAAGTAAGTTCTAGAGGAGAGTTAATACTCTCCCCAATAGTCATTTTTTGCATTATTGTCACTTTTTTATTTTTCAAGTAAAACATTACTCCTAAAACTATCAGCATAAATATGTGCATTGGCTCAACTATGGCATATGCTACTGTTCTTAGTGTATATAGTATTAACTCCATTTCTGAGCCTCCTATTTCAATTTGTCTTTTATTGTTTCCAAAGCTTTATTAAACTGTGGATCTATACTCCTATTGTATTCCTTCGATAATATTTCTTCTGGAATAGTAACTTCTATATCTGGTTTAATTCCAACCTTGTGTATATTTTCTCCATTTGGAGTATAATATTTTGAGGTTGTTACTTTTAATCCACCATTTCCATCTTTAAATTCTATTAATTGTTGAACAACACCTTTACCAAAACTTGTTGTACCTATTGTAGTTCCTACGCCATAATCTCTTAAAGCTCCAGTAACTACTTCTGAAGCAGATGCACTTCCTCCATCTATTAATATAACTAAAGGCATGCCCTCAGCCTCTCCTCCAACAGAGTTTGATTCTTGCTTATTATCATATTTATCTATAGTATATGTTACTACTTTTCCCTTTTGTATGAATTGTGACGCAACATTAACTGCTTCACCTAAAAATCCTCCTGGATTTCCTCTTAAATCTAAGATCATACCCTTCATACCTTGATTTTTTAGCTGTATTATCTTTTCCTTAAAATTCTTTGCAACATCCTCATCAAAAGAAGATATTTGTATATATCCTATATCTCCATCTAGGATTTCTCCTTTTACCGAAATCATTTTAATTACATTTCTAATTATTGTTATATCAAGGGATTGAGAACTTGTTCTTGCAACAGTTAATGTTACTGGTTTACCTTGCTCTCCCTTTATCATAGATATTGTTTTTTCTACATTTGGCTCCGTTATATCTTTTCCATCTACTTTTAATATAACATCTCCACTTTTTAAACCAGCTTCTTCAGCTGGTGAACCTTCTATTGGTGCTACAACAGTAACCTTATCATCTTTTATTCCTAACTGAGCTCCTATTCCAACAAAGTGTCCCTCACTTTGTTCCACAAATGATTTGTATTCATTTGAATTCATGAATATTGTATATGGATCATTTAATGATTGAGTCATTCCTTTTATAGCTGCTTCTAATAAGGTGTCATCATCTATTTCTCCATCATATTTAGCTAACAGTGCATCCCTCACCTGGAATAATAAATCATATTTTTTGACATCTTTTATATCCCCTAAATCCTTTGCTACATCTTTACTTACACTTTTTAATGACAAGCCATTGAATGCAAACACATTCCCAATGTAGAAAAACGTTATATTAGAAAATATAAATATTATAACTATTCCAATTATTATTAAGGGCTTTTTATATTTATTATTTCTTTTTATATTTTTACCGTTATTTTCCTCCATATATTAATACTTCCTTTCACAAAACTCTCTCAGTTGGTTATACACATATTATCTATACTCTAAGATTGCTTTAAATATGTTTTAAGTGGAGATAAACTCCACTTAATCTATATCAATTATTTTCTCTTTTTGTTCTATTTTTTATACATCTAAGAATTTTCTTAATGCTACTATACTTCCAGCCGCACCAACTAATATTCCACCTAACAAGAATAGCCATGTTAATGTTCCAAGCACAAAGCTTGGAGTAACTAATGTAACTAAGAACATATTTGAAACTATGTATTCATACGCCCATTTATAGAGTGCAAATAATAATACACTTGATAATAAGGAACCTACCATACCAATTATCATACCTTCTATTATAAATGGCCACCTTATAAACCAGTCAGTAGCACCCACAAACTTCATTATTCCAACTTCTTTTCTTCTTGAATATACTGTTATCTTAGTTGTGTTAGTTATTAAGAATATAGAAACTCCTATAAATACTACAAATAATATTAAACCAGCTATTCTAACGCCTCTAACAAATGAACTTATCGCATTTATCATTTCTTGTTGATTAGATATGTTTTCTACACCAGTCATATCTTTTACAGCTTTTGTAATTTCATTTGCATCTTCTGGATTTTCTAGTTTTACTATAAAAGAACTTGGAAGAGGATTGTTTTGTAAATCATACCCTTGTAATAAACCAGGATTATCTTTTAAACTTTCTTTAAAATTTAAAAATGCTTCTTCCCTTGATTCATATATTACTTCCTTTGCTCCCTTTTGCTCATTTAGCTTTAACTCTATCTCTCTTTGATCTAATAACTTTATGTCATCTTTTAAGAAGACTTTAATCTCTACCTTTGATGCAACATCTTCTATTGCTTTATTAAAATTTAATCCTAATAAGGTAAATGTACCAAATATAAAAAATGTTATTAGTACTGTGATCATTGCTGCTATACTTAGTGTTCTATTTCTTCTAAGACTTTTCATTGCGTCTACAAAAAAGTATTTCAGTGTATTAATTTTCATTTCCGTACATCCCCCTCTTCGTATCTCTTGCTATATTTCCCTTTTCTATGGCAATAACTCTTTTCTTCATATTATCAACTATCTCCTTAGCATGAGTAGCCATTAGTATGGTTGTTCCTGCCCTATTAATATCCTCTAATAGATCCATAATTTCCTTAGCTGTTTCTGGATCTAGATTTCCTGTTGGCTCATCACATATTAAAACTGAAGGATTATTAACTATAGCTCTTGCTAGTGCAACTCTTTGTTGCTCACCACCAGATAGCTCAGTTGGGAACATTTTATATTTATGAGAAAGTCCTACTAAGGATAATACCATCGGTACTCTCTTTCTTATTTCCTTTGGAGATGCTTCTACAACTCTCATAGCAAAAGCCACATTTTCATATACATTCAATGTCGGAATAAGTCTAAAATCCTGAAAAACCATTCCTATTTTTCTTCTATAATAAGGTATTTGTCTTCTTGATATAGTTGAAAGTTTTTTACCTGCAACTGCAATATCTCCAACTGTTGGTTCTATTTCCTTAATTAACATTTTGATAAAAGTTGACTTTCCTGATCCTGAGGGACCAACTAAAAATACAAACTCACCTGATTCTATATTTATATTCACATCTGATAAAGCCTTAACATTATTATCATATAGCTTCGATACATTCTTAAATTCTATCATTTCACAACACCTCGCATAAGCGTATTATTTTAAAAGTTGTTAAACCTATAGCGTTATTATAGCATAACAAAGAGCAAGGAAAAACTTTTTTTATTCCTTTATCCCTAATAAAATCTACATTTTTTCAAAATTCTTTTAAATTTTCATTATTTCTTAATAATCTGTAAATCCCTTACCTAAAGCTTCTGTTGATTCACTTACAGTTAGAAAAGCTTCTGGATTATTATGTTTTATAAATTGCTTTAAAGTTATAAACTGATTTGAATTCAATACTGTGTATATAACTGTTGTATTTTCTTTTGTATATCCACCTTTTCCAGTTAAAATTGTACATCCTCTATCTATTTCATTATTTATAAAATCTACTACTAGCTTTTCTTTATTAGTTATTATAAACACTTGCTTCACAGGATTTATTCCTGCAATGAATCTATCTACTAAATTACCTATTAATATTGAGCTTAAAAGCCCAAATAACCCTTTCTCAATTCCGAAAGAATATATTGCAAGTATCGCTACTGTACAATCTGCTATTAACAAACCTTGCCCTATTGGTAAATGAAAGTATTTATTTATAATCTTTGCTAATATGCTTGTTCCACCAGTAGAAGCGTCTTGATGAAACACTATCGCTGTTCCTATTGCTACTACTGCTGATCCAAATATACATGATAAAATTAAATTTTCAGTTATAGCTTTAGGTTGCAAAAAAGTTTCGCAAATCCACATAACAAAGGACATCATTAAAGTTGCATAAATACTTTTTGCTCCAAAAGCTCCTCCTATCAAAAAAAATGCTAATATGAATAATATAAAATTGAATATAAATACTAAAACACTTGGATTTATATTTACCATTTCTGTTATTGCTAATGCTAATCCAGATACTCCACCTGCTGCTATTCCATTTGGAAAGAAAAAGTACTCTAAGCCTAACGCTACTATTATTACGCCGACTGTTGATAAAATGTATTCTTTTAATTTATTCTTCATATAGTTTGTTTCCCTCCTAATTAAAATGTCCCCCTTGTTAGTACTATTATTGTATATTCCTAAATCCTTCTCCCATAACTTCATGAACTTCTCCTACTGTAATAAAAGCCCTAGGATCTATCTTACTTATATGTTGTTTCAGTTTTATAAATTCACTTCTTCCTAATACTGCATATAACACATATGTGTCTTTTCCAGTAAATCCTCCAACACCTTTTAGGTAAGTGCATCCTCTTTCTAGATCATTCATTATAAATTTACCTATTTCATCATTTTTATTACTTATTATAGTTACTTCCTTACATGCATGGAATCCTTCAATAACTTTATCAATTGCTATACCATTTATTATAACTGAAATTAATCCGTATAATCCTATATTTACTCCAAAGGTAATAGCTCCTAATAAAGTTACTATAAAATCTACTGCTAACAAGGACTTACCTATATCTATATGAAAAAATTTATTTAATATTTTAGCAATAGTGTCTGTACCACCAGTTGATGCATTTGCATTAAAGACAATTGCCATACCTATAGCTGTTATAAAAGTTCCAAAAATAGATGCTAGCATCAAATCTTCTGTTAATGCTTGAGGATTAAAAAATTTTTCTATTATAGTCATCATTCCAGCTAAACTAAAGCTAGAAACTATTGTTTTTACCCCAAAACTTTTTCCCAGAAAAATAAATCCAACTACAAATAAAACCAAATCCATTATGAATACTAATGGACCTGTTGATATTGAAGGTATATAGTGATTTATTACTATAGCTAAACCAGTTAATCCCCCTGCTGCTATGTTATTAGGTATGAAAAAATATTCTAATGATAATGCTACTAAAAACACTCCAACAATAATTAAACAATATTCCTTTATTTTTTCTTTCATCTTATATCCCCCTTCCTTAGAGAATCCCTATTATTTTCTCTCATATTATGTATTTTTATCCGAAGTAAATTATAATATTTTCACTAAACAATTAAAGAATCCCATCTAATATTATATATATGTTTTAATTAATAATCTATATAATTAAAACTAGTATTATATATATGTTTTAATTAATACTATAAAGAATTATTTTCTTATGAATTTAATAATGTTATTCAGTTAAAATTACATTATTAACCTTATCATCATAACTATTTTGTATAATCTATAATTTGAATCAAAGTAAAAAGCTGTAGAAAATTTCTACAGCTTAGTGGTAAATATAGCTATTTTATATATATTTAAATTATTATAGTAAACTTATTTATTTCTTTAATGAAATTGCTCTCTTAACCTTTTCTATTACATTATTAGCTGTTAATCCATAAGCTTCTAATAATTGATTTGGCAATCCACTCTCTCCAAAAACATCATTTACTCCAACCCTTAACACAGGTACTGGAATTTCTTCACTTAATACTTCTGCAACCGCTGATCCAAGTCCGCCAATTATATTATGTTCTTCAACAGTAACTATTGCCCCTGTTTCTCTTGCTGCTTTAACTAGTATTTCTTTATCTATTGGTTTCAATGTATGAATATTTATTACTCTTGCAATAATCCCTTGATTTTTTAATCCTTCTTTTGCTTCTAATGCAACATCTACCATTATTCCAGTAGCAATTATTGTTACATCATTTCCTTCTTCTAACGTTACACCTTTTCCTATTTTAAATTCATAAGTATTCTCATCATTTATAACATTAACCGCAGCTCTTCCAAGTCTAACATAACAAGGCCCATCATATTTTGCTATAGCTTTAATAGCTGCCTCAGTTTCTACTGCATCAGAAGGACATATTACCGTCATATTAGGAATACTTCTCATTAATGCTAAATCTTCTATTGCTTGATGAGATGCTCCATCTTCTCCTACTGTTAGTCCTGCATGTGTTGCACACACTTTTACATTTAATTTTGGATAGCATATAGAGTTTCTTATTTGCTCAAAAGCTCTTCCTGCTGCAAACATTGCGAAAGTACTAACAAATGGAATTTTACCACAAGTAGATAAACCTGCTGCAACTCCCATCATATTACATTCAGCAATTCCCATATTAAAGAATCTTTCTTCACAAACAGCTTTGAAGTCTGCAGTCTTTGTAGATTTTGAAAGATCTGCATCTAAAACTACTATGTTATTATCTATATTAGCTAATGATGCTAATGCTTTACCATAAGCTTCTCTTGTTGCAATCTTTTTACTCATTACTAGTTACCTCCAATTTCTGCTAAAGCTTGCTCACATTGTTCTTTACTTGGAGCTGTTCCATGCCATGCAGCTTGATTTTCCATAAAAGAAACTCCTTTTCCCTTTATTGTATTACATACAATAACTGTTGGCTTTCCTTTACATTCTTTTGCTTTTTCTATTGAATCTAATATTTGCTCTATATTATGACCATCTATAACTAATACATTCCATCCAAAAGCCTTAAATTTTTCATCTATTGGAGATGGATTCATAACTTTTGTTATATCACCATCAATTTGTAATCCATTAAAGTCAATGAAGGCAGTTAAATTATCTAACTTATAGTGACTTGCTGACATTGATGCTTCCCACACTTGACCTTCTTCAAGCTCTCCATCACCTAAAAGAGTGTAAACTCTATAATCTTTATTATCAATTTTTCCTGCTAAAGCCATTCCAACAGAAGCAGAAATACCTTGACCTAAAGATCCCGTTGACATATCTATCCCAGGTAAGTATCTCATACTTGGATGACCTTGTAATCTTGAACCAATTTTTCTTAAAGTATTTAATTCTTCAACAGGAAAATACCCTCTTCTTGCTAGCACGCTATATAAAACAGGAGCTGCATGTCCTTTTGACAATACAAATCTATCTCTATTTTCATCCTTAGGATCCTCTGGATTTATATTCATTTCACTAAAAAATAATGTAGTTAATATGTCCGCTGCTGATAATGAACCTCCAGGATGTCCTGAACGTGATTCTGTCAACATTGAAACTATATCTCCACGTACAGTTTTGGCTACTGATTTTAATTCTTCAACATTTTTTATCATTTTTAATCCTCCTAAGATTTTATTTACCTGTAAATATATTGTGCTTTATTCACTAAAATTATTTTATCATAATATTTTTATTTTGTATATACTGATAAAGTTTTTTGTTATTCTAATATGTATATTGCACTTATATTGTATATGCTAATAGTCAACTATGAATGTTCTTACCTCTTTACTGTAAACTTATTATAAAATAAAAGAAACCCTAAGCGGGTTTCTTAAGTATTTAATATACTCTTTTATCAACTAAAACTTTATACAAGATTTAAGCTAATTAGTAAAGCCTTATTAACTTTTTTCATATCCGAATCTGTCATATGCCCTATTTTCTCTTTCAATCTTTTTTTATCTAGTGTTCTTACCTGTTCTAATAAAACAACAGAATCTCTATTTAATCCATATTCTTCTGAAGAAATTTCTACATGAGTTGGTAATTTAGCCTTATTTATTTGAGATGTTATTGCTGCTACTATAACTGTTGGGCTATATTTATTACCTATATCATTTTGAATTATTATAACTGGTCTAATTCCACCTTGCTCTGAACCTATAACAGGACTTAAATCCGCATAAAAAATATCCCCTCTTTTTACTACCATAGTCGTCATTAGAAATATCACACTCCGCAAAGCCAGTTCTCATATTCATTAATATCTGCAATTTCGCACTCGAAAGGAAGTTGTGAAAGCTCCAAATTAATTTTAGACATTTCTTTGTAACCAGCTTTCATTAACTCTATAAATTCCATATTAAATTGATTTTCATTATATTCTATTAAATTAGGGCCAATAAATTGACTCTTTTTTTTAATTTTAACTATATTTTTTATAAAGTGTATGTTTTTAACTTTTTTAGACATAATTTGCCTCCAGGTAGTAAAAATCTATGTATAAATAAATTATATTGCAAATTATGTCACTTTGTCAAAACTTATGTTACACTTTTTATTTAATTTTCTAATTATATAATATATTTTATACAATTACCTATTAACCATTAATAATTAATCATTACTTTTCATAATTCCTCAATTTTCTTCTTATAGCTAAAACTATTATATATACTTATGTACTCCATTTTTTTTAACTTCTTTCAGTGTACTAATGTTAATTTAAGATATCGAACTGGTTATTTTTATTTTATTTATTCTAGCAATCCATTATCTAATTGCTTTAATTTTTCAAAATCACTGTATACAATTCTTATTCTGTCTTTTCCACTCTTATCATATATAATTGCTCCTATTGGAGTTTTCTCTTTCTTATCTATAAAAATCCTTATATTATCCAAATGATCATTATCTAAGAACATCTCACAGGTAAATTCTATATATTCAGTATCTCCCCACTCTTCTTGTCCCTCTTTTATGCCATTTTCATTAATAGGATATGATAATAACTTATTCAAAAATGCTAAAGAATGAACTATATCCATTTCTTGTTCCATTGTATATTCCTTATTTGATATATTATCTTTAACTATAACTTTATTATCCTTATAAATTTTTGTTCTTTCTTCTCCAAAATCAATTCTCCCACCAATATCTTTTAAATAATATTGAGTAGTATCCTCTCGTTCTTCGTATCTAGTGTTTTTTATTATATACTCCACTTTTGTACTATAACATTTTATCTCTTTTAACGACTTAATTATTTCTTCATTAGTTGGCTCTGCTGTAACTCTAAATAATATTACTAAAATAATTGATATAATTGGGATACATACCATAAGTATTAATAATAACTTCTTTTTCATAAATCCTCCTAAAGCCTCTCTATTTATTATTACTAATATTAGCTTTATTTGGATTTTATTCATACTTTAATATTTATCTAACTATATAATTCATAACTTTTGATATATTCTCTATAACTTCAGACGCTACTGTGCTATATTTTTCAGAAGATGACAACTCTCCTGATAATCCATGTATATATGTGCCGAGTAATGCTGAATTCATTATAGAATGTTTTTGCCCAAGAAGAGCCGATACTATTCCAGTTAAGCAGTCTCCCATTCCCCCTGAAGCCATTTTACTGTTACCGGTATTATTTATGTACACATCGTCACCATTTGTTATTACTGTATTATATCCTTTTAATACCACAACTATATCATTTTCTTTTGCATATTTCTTAGCAACTTCTATCCTGTTATTCTCAACAAATTCTATAGATTCCCCTATAATTTTTGCCATTTCACCTGGATGAGGGGTAATGATTGCTTTTCCTTTAATTTTTTTCATTACTGATTTATCCTCTGTTAATAATTGAAGCGCTCCTGCATCAACAACAAAAGATTTTCCTTCATAGTTTTCTATGTAATCCAATATATCTTTATATAACATATCTCCAGTTATTCCAGGACCAATTGCAATTACATCTGAATTATTAAGAGTTTCCTTTACCTTATCACTCTCCTCTATATCTAACGTCATAGCTTCAATCAGCTTACAACTTAATTTGTCTTGTACATACCTTGAAGATATCAAAGTAGTTAATCCAGCTCCAGATTTTACACATGCCTCTGTAGCTATATAAGCTGCTCCAGTATACCCCTTGCTACCAGCCAAAATAGATATTTTCCCATAAGTTCCTTTGTGACCATATAAACTTCTTTTATTTAATAAATTACTATAATATTCTTTCTCTAAAATAAATATATTTTCTGAGTTCTTTTTCTTAACGATTTCAGGAATTCCTATATTTAATACGTTTAGTTTCCCTAAGTATTCTAATGCATTATATTCTATAAATCCTCTTTTTATAACTTCAAAAGTATAGCTTATATCTGCCTCTATAGCAGCTCCCATAGCTTTTCCAGTATCTGCATTTAATCCTGATGGAACATCAATACTTATTTTAACTTTAAATTTTTTATTTATAGTATTTATTAATTTTATATAAAAGTCATTTAATTTTCTATTTAATCCTATTCCAAATATACAATCTATTGCAATTTCATAATCCTTTAGATTTGTAAAGAAATTATCTAAATTATCTTGATTATTTATGAATGAAATATTTGAAGTAAGATTATTTAATATATTTAAGTTAATAGAAAATTCATTAGAACATTTGTCTAAATTTCCTATCACTACTATATGAACATCTCTATTCTTTAAAATTAATTTTCTTGCAACAGCTAATCCATCTCCACCATTATTTCCTACTCCACAAAAAACAATAAAACTTCCTTTCAAATCCAAAATATTACTTACAACTTCATTTGAAGCATTCTCCATAAGAATAATACTTGGTATTCCAATTTTATCTATAGTATATTTATCAATATCTTTGCACTTTCTTGTTGACATTATATACATTATGATTCCTCCAAAATAGCAAAGGCTATAGCAGATGTATTATTGTGTGATATAGATAAGTTTAACTTATACCCCTTTCCTATCAAATTTTCTATATTATCACTTAAAAACACTATTGGTTTTCCTAAATCATCTCTTAATACTTCTATTTCTTTTAAAGAAAACCCTCTTATTCCAGTACCTAAAGATTTACTTATTGCTTCTTTTGCTGCAAAATTTCCTGCTATAACTTCTGGTCTCATATTTTTAGACCTAAATAATCTTATTTCTTTATCAGTGAATATTTTTTCTATAAACCCATTTGTTCTATCAACAGCCTTTTTTATTCTATCTATTTCAATTATATCTGTTCCTATTCCTATTATCATAAAACCACCTCTAATATATTTTACTATAAATATTAGATTTTATATGATTTTTAATATTCTTTATTTTATAAGTTGAAGTCAACTACATATTCATCAACATATTCTCCTAATATGTCAACAAGATGTATTGGAGATACTTGATTAATATGTAGTAAATTTAGTAATTCATTAACCTTATCCTTGATGTTTGATATATTTCTAATTTCATCCCTTTCTATTTTCACTACGCTACCATCTACTATATCTTGTCTTTCAACTTCAATTCCAAAGGCTTGTCCATCATAAAAACTTTCACTTATCATTCTATAAATATACTTACTTTCCCTATCCTCTTTTTTTACAACATTATATAGACTATCAACAATATTCATTTTACCTCTCCTTTGTAAATTACTATATATTAATTAACTACCACATTAAAAACATATCATAGAAATTATTAAAACAATGTCAAACATTGTTTATTGTATCCACAAAATATTTCCTTATATTTTTACATTTTTTTATTTTAAACTTTTTATTAAATATATTTTTTTAAATCAAATAAAAAATATACTAATAAATTTTTATTTTACTATGTCGATTCTATAATGTTTTTCTTAACTTGTTGCGCAAATTTATAGTTATATTGATGATTTAGTAATAATATTGAGACATTATTGTTAGACTAAGTTTATATAACTTAAAAATCAATTATGTTTTTTAATTAATATTTTAAATAGTTATTGATATTGTTAATATTTAGACATATAATAATTTTATAATAACAATTATTATTTAATATTTATTTTAAGGAAGGTGTAGATTTATGAAGTCTTTAGAACTAAAAAAAGATATATATTGGGTTGGAGCTCTCGATCCAGATTTAAGAATTTTCGATATTATTATGTACACACCTTACGGAACTAGCTATAATTCATATGTTGTTAAAGGAAGCGAGAAAACAGCTGTATTTGAAACAGTTAAAGTTGAATTTTTTGATCAGTATATAGAAAGATTAAAAGACTTGGATATAGATATAACGAACATTGATTATATAGTCCTTGATCATACCGAACCTGATCATGCTGGTTCAGTTGCTAAGTTGTTAGAAATTTCACCTAATGCTAAAGTAGTAGGTTCAGCTGCTGCTATTAAATTTATGAAAAAAATTGCTAATAAAGATGTTGACTCGATAACTGTAGGTGATGGAGATACAATAAGTTTAGGTAACAAAACATTAAACTTTATATCTGCTCCATTTTTACATTGGCCAGATTCTATTTACACATATGTTCCTGAAGATGAGCTTTTAATTACTTGCGACTCCTTTGGATCCCACTATTCATCTGAAGCAATAGTAAATAGTAAAGTAGAAAATGAAGAACATTATATGGATGCTTTAAAATACTATTTTGATTGTATTTTTGGTCCATATAAGACTTTTGTATTGAAGGCAATTAAAAAAATTGAAAATCTAAATATAAATATGATTTTACCTGGGCATGGTCCAGTCTTAATTGAAGAACCTATGAAAATAGTTGACCTTTACAGAAACTGGAGCACTCCTGAAAGTCCAGCTTTAGATGGCAAAAAGATCGTCACTATTCCTTATGTATCAGCTTATGGATATACTGAATCCTTGGCTAAGGAAATTGCTAAAGGTATAGAGTCTTCTGGGAACATTGAAGTTAGGTTATTTAATGTTATACATCATGAGATAAGTGATATAGTAAATAGTATTACGGAATCTGATGGATTACTATGTGGCTCCCCTACTATAGTATCTGAATTATTAGAACCCATTCGTGATGTACTTTCAAAATTAAATCCGGTTGTTCATGGTAATAAATTATCTGCTGCTTTTGGATCTTATGGTTGGAGTGGTGAAGCAATTCCTAGAATAGAAACAAGATTAAGAGAACTAAATATGAAGTTTTATGGAAGTTTAAAAATTAACTTCAAACCTTCTGATAATGAATTAAAAGAAGCTTATGAGTTTGGCTTAGATTTTGGAGAAATATTAACTGGTAAAAAGAAACTTGCTCCTGAATCCAAGGCTAAAACAACTATTGAAGAAATTCCTACAAAGGGTGGTTTAAAGCTTTGGAAATGCATAATTTGTGGTGAAATATTTGAATCAGAAACTGTCCCAGAAGTGTGTCCTGTTTGTGGCGCTGGAAGCGATCAATTTATAGAAATTGAAAGAAAAGAAACTACTTATTCTATAGACAAAGAAGAAACCTATGTAATTATAGGTAATGGTGCCGCTGGATTCTATGCTGCTAAAGCTATAAAGGAAAGAAATGAAAGTGCAATAATTAAGCTAATTTCAAATGAGTTAGAGCATTCATATGTAAGAACTCAACTTTCAGATCTAATAACGGAGAAAATTGATGATTCTTTTTATCTTGAAAGAGCTAATTGGTACAAGGAAAATAATATAGTTGAAATCCTAGGTGCTAATGTAAATAGTATAGATAAAGAAACAAAAACTATAAAATTAGATAATAAACAAGGAATTCATTATGACAAGTTAATTTTGGCTAATGGTAGTTATAACTTTGTTCCTCCTACTAAAGTCAAATTTGAAGATCGTGAAACTGAGGTAAATTCATGGACCTATAATACTGTCAAAGGAATCCATACAATAAAGAAACTTTCAGATGTTGAGTCTCTTAAGGAGCAACTGCCAGCATCTAAAAATGTAGTTATTATTGGTGGTGGTTTATTAGGTCTTGAAGCTGCTTGGGAAGTTCAAAAGCGTAATATAAATGTTACAGTTGTAGAATTAGCTGAAAGAATGTTACCACGCCAATTAGATACAGATGGTTCTAAATTATTTGAAGACTTAGTTAATAAAACACCTGTTAAGGTTCTTTTAGGAGAATCTGTTGAATTTATAACAGCTAACGAAGCTGGAGTTCAATCTCTACAATTGAAAAGTGGTAAAAAAATAGATGCCGATATTATTATTTATTCAGTTGGAGTTAGAGCAAATATCTTCTTAGCACAACCTTTGGGTATTCATTGTAATAAAGGTGTTGTAGTAAATCCATATATGCAAACAAATGTTGAAGATATATATGCTTGTGGAGATGTAGCTGAATTAGAGGGCATATATTATGGAAATTGGCCAGCAGCAATAGAAATGGGGAAAGTTGCAGGTGCTAATTCTACAGGTGATAATATTAAATTTGAAAAATTTGTTTCCTCTACAGTATTTGCTGCAATGAATACTCAAGTATTTTCTGCTGGAACTGTAAATTTTGATGATGCTTCATTAGAGAGAATTGGCTCTATAGATACTGTAAACAATAAGTATTCAAAATTGTTTTTCTATAATAATAAACTTGTAGGTGGAATTTTAATTGGTGATATATCATCTTCAATAAAAATAATAAACGGAATTCAAAATGAGGAAGATAAATTAACAGTTTTAAGTAAAGGTACAATTTAAATATAAAAATTTATTTTTACTATAAAAGGGTAAGCTATAAAACAATTAGCTTACCCTTTTATACTATTTATTTAAAATTATACTTTAAACTTAATTTACGAAATCTTCTACCTGTTCTAAGTCTCTTTCTACTTTTCTATCTCCTACAAATTTAAAGTCTTCTGCTACAACTTCTGCAATATATTTTTTATTTCCCTCTTTATCTTCATAGCTTCCAGTTCTCAGTCTTCCACTCAAGCTTATGTAGCTCCCCTTCCTCATATATTGGCATACTACCTCAGCCTTTCTTCCCCAAATAGTAACTGGTATTAAATCCGCTTTTCTAGTTCCATCCTGAGCTTTAAAATTTCTATCCACTGCAATTATGAACCTAGTGAATACTTTATCGCTACCCTCTAATGATCTAAGTTCAGGGTCCTTTATTAATTTTCCTAATAATACTATTTTATTCATTTTTTGCACCTCCTGAATATTTCTTCTTTGATTATACCCATTTAGTTTTTTTCTATACATAAATAAATAAAATAAATTTCTATAAAAAATCCCTTGAAGATTTTTCTCCATAATTTCTTCATTCTTTCATTTTTAACTATTGCTCGCATTTTTTTTTCTAAGAGCTAAAATAGAATTTATCTCTGCCCCCAAAATCAACATCATAGATGTTATATATAACCAAGTCATTAATACAAAGACAGCACCTACACTTCCATAAAATCTAGAATAATTAGCTATATTATTTATATAATAAGAAAAAGCCATTGATACTATTATCCATCCTAAAGTACTTGCAATGGCTCCAGGAAAAACCTCTTTCCAACTTATCTTTTTTGCTGGTGTATATCTATATATTCCAGCAAATATCCAAATCATCATAGATATAATTATAAGATATCTACTTATATTCCATATCTTATTTATAACATTCTGGAATGGGAAGATAGTTAATAAATACTTACCTATTAGTTCTCCAAAGACTAACATTGCTAGTGCTAACATTATTAATAACGCTAAAACAATAGTAAAGAATATAGCTACAAATGCTCTCTTTATAAAAGATCTATGTTCCTTTATATCATAAGCTTTATTTACACCTTTTATAACCGCTCTGAATCCTGATGATGCTGACCACATTGAAAGTACAACTGAAACTCCTAATAATCCTGCATTTTGCGTGTTTACTATTTCAACTACAGTAGTATCTACTAATGTAAAAACATTATTTGGCAATATAGTACCCAATCCTTCTAAAACATCTGTAGCTTTTAAACTGCTAAAACCTATTAAAGTCATTAAAAATATTAAAAATGGAAAGAATGCTAGTATCAAATAATACGCAAGTTGAGCTCCTAGTGCAAATATATCATCATTGTTAATTTTTACTATGAAATATACTATTTTATCTATTATTGACCTTTTATTTTCATTATTATTACCCATTAAATCACCACATCATTTATTATTTAATCTTCTATATTATATATCAAATAAATAAATTATACTCCCTAACATTATTTTATTATACTTTATATATAATACTATACTATTTCATATTATATAATCGAATCCATCTATTTCTTTCTAAAACTCACATACTATAGTATAATTTATATATACCATTTCACAATTCTACTGTCTTACTTAAATAAATATATAACTATTTATTATTATATCGTGGTTGATATATCCTATCCATTTAAATATAGAAATATATCAAATTAAAAATTAATTATCTTTGCAAACTACAGAAAGGGTGTTTATTATGAACTACATATTAGAAAATGAAAATATAAAAATATCAACTAATACTAACGGCGGAGAACTTACTAGTATATTTAGCAAAAAAGATTCATTAGAATTTTTATGGAATGGAAACTCTGATTATTGGAAATATCATTCTCCTATCCTATTTCCTATCGTTGGAAAAGTTAAAGATGGAGAATATTTAGTAGATGGAAAAACTTATGAATTACCTCAACATGGTCTTGCTAGAACTCGTGAATTTAATATGATTGAAAAAAAAGAGGATTATATAGAATTTGAACTTTTATGGTCTGAAGATACCCTTAAAATATATCCTTTTAAATTCTCTTTAAGACTTTCATATAAGCTTTTAGAAAATGGTGTTAAAGTTGGATATAAGGTCATGAATCTTGATGATAAAGACATATATTTTTCAATAGGAGGTCACCCAGCGTTTATGTGTCCTCTAATGAATGGAGAAAACTTCGAAGATTATTATTTTGAGTTTAATAAGATGGAAAATGCTAATATTATGAAACTTAATTCAACTACTGGATATTTTTCAGGGTCTACTAAACAATATTTTAATAATGAAAATATTATAAATTTATCTTTAGATTTATTTAAAGATGATGCTTTAGTGTTTAGCAATTTAGAATCTAACTTAGTAAGTTTAAAATCAAAAAATCATACCAAAAGCTTATCTATGGATTTCTCAGGCTTTCCTTATCTGGCTTTATGGACTAAACCAACTGGTGCACCTTTTATTTGTATTGAACCTTGGTATGGTCATGCAGATTATCATGACTTTAATAGTGAGTTTAAAGACAAATCAGGAATTGAAAAATTAGAAATAGGAGAATCCTTTACTGCATGTTATAGTTTATTTATAGAATAGATTATAATTATAAAATGTAGAGAAGATAATATATCAGTACTGTTCATAATTACAATAGAAATTTTAAAAGCTATAGAAACTCATATTGCTTATGGTTTTCTATAGCTTTATTCAAATTCCTGGGTATAAGTCTATATTATCCATTAACTTTTCTCTTTGAAACCTTACTTCCTATTATAATTACAACTATACCATTTTGAACTATACAAAAAGCTAATTTACTTTTAATCTGTTATTGCGATTGCTCTAACTGGTGACCCATCTCCATCTTCTATTTTTAGTGGGGTTGCTACTAATGTAAACTCTTCTCTATTTACTCTATCTAAATTAGTTAAATTCTCTATTATAAGCTTACCTCTAGATAAAATAACATTATGAATTTCAAAATCTATACTATCAAATTTATCAATAGATATCGTATCTATTCCTATGCCTTTCAAGTTAAAATCACAAATCCACTTTGCTGCCTCTTCCGTTAAACTTGGATAATTATTAAAATACTCCTTGGTTCCCCAGTATTTCTCATATCCTGTTTTTAATATTAGAAAATCACAATTTATTATTTTGTCTTCATATTTCATTATTTCTTTTAAAGTAACTTCTTTTGTGCTTGAAATATCTATTATAATGGCTATTCCTATAAATTCATTTATATTAAATTCATCAATAGTTTTTCCCTTATTAATCATGTGACTCGGCGCATCAATATGAGTTCCTGTATGAGTATAAATATTTAAGCATTTCTCATTAAATCCATCTTTCTCTATAGTAGCTATATTGTATATTTCCGGTTTCTCATCTTTTGTGTATGTTGTCATATTTGTTTTTATTATATGACTTAGATCTATAACTCTCATTTAACTCCCTCCCTATTATTTTACCTATTTATATCCCATTCCTTCGGTAATAGACTTCTATATTTAATTGTAAAATATCTATCATCTATAAGTAATATTCTTCCCTTATCCTCTTCTGTTCTAATTACTCTTCCTGCTGCCTGCATAATCTTATTTATTCCTGGATATATGTATGCATAGTCAAAACCTTTTTCCTCATAATAATCTTTTATTATATCTCCTTCATTAGATATTTTGGGAAAACCTACACCAACTATAATGCAACCAATAAGCTTATTACCGGGAAGATCTATTCCCTCTGAAAATATTCCTCCTATAACACAAAATGCTAGGATATTTGCTCCATCTTGAAAATTATTTATAAATTCTTCCTTTTCCCTTTCAGTTAAAACCTCCTGTTGACAAATAGTATCTTTATCACTATAAATTTCTATATATCTTTCATATATCTGTTTTAAATATTGATAAGATGGAAGAAAAATCATATAGTTTCCTAGTTGTTCTTCTTTAAACTTATTAATTAATTTACATAAATTATCTATATTATTTTCCCTTTGCCTAAATCTCATATTAAGAGAATGTCCATAAACTTTTAAGTTCTCTTTTCTAAAAGGTGATGGCAACTTCATTCTATAGCTTTTTTCATTGCCTCCCAGTAGATCTATATAATAATTTATAGGCGTTAATGTTGCAGAAAATATTATAGTTGAATAAGCTTCTTGTACTACCTTTGCTAAATTTTCAGCTGGATTAACGCAAAACAATTTAACTTTTGCATCATTTCTATTTATTTCTACTAAAGTAACGTACTTATCACTAAAAAGCTCAGAAATAGATATGAAAGACCGTATTTCAAAATATAAATCTCTTATTTCATCATAACCTTTTGTATTTACAGATTTCACAAGATATTCATCACATTCTTTTAAGAATATTCTAAGTAACTTATATAGATCCTTATATTGATCCTTTTTATACATACTATTAACTTCTAATTCTTGAACTTCCCTTCTTACTTCTATTAATTCCTTATTAATAGAAGTTAAAGCTTTATATAACTTAGGTACTTTTCCCTTTATTAATTTTGATGCTTGCATTATTTTACTCTTATAAATTTCTGCACTAAACATACTTCTAGCTCTATCCACAAGATTGTGACCTTCATCCACAAGTAATATATTCTTATCCACATCATCCTCAAAAAATCGTTTTAATTTTGCTCTTGGATCAAATGCATAATTATAATCACATATAATTACATCGCACCATAGACTCAAGTCTAATGATAATTCAAAAGGACAAACTTTATTTTCCTTTGCATATTCTTCTATTTTCACTCTTGTAAAATCAGTATCATCATTAAGAATATCAAATATAACATCATTAACTTTATCATAATAATCTATTGCATATTCACAATAATCAGGATTACATTTAGTTTTATCCTTAAAACAAATCTTTTCCTTGGATGTTAATGTGATACTTCTACAAATAAGTCCATTGTCTTTTAACTTATTTACTGCTTCTTCTGCTACAGTCCTAGTTATTGTTTTAGCAGTTAAATATACTATTCTTTCTCCTCTGTTTTCGCCTAAGGATTTTACTGCTGGAAATATTGTAGATATTGTTTTTCCTATACCTGTTGGTGCTTGTGCAAATAATACAGCTTGCTCCTTTATTGTGTTAAAACATGATATTGCAAGTTCTCTTTGTCCTTTTCTATAAGTATTAAAAGGGAATATTAAATTTTTTATAGATTTATTTCTAATTGAATTCAAATTAGATTTTAATAATATCCATTTTTTATATTCATTTATTATATAGAGAATAAATTCTTTTAGTTCTTCAAACTTAAAATTTTTATTAAAACTTTTTACTTCATCTGTTTCTATATTAAAATAACTTAACTTTATATTTATTTCTTCTAATTGATTTTGAAAGGAGTACATGTAGGCATAAAACTTTGCTTGCGCCCAATGTAAATCATTATAGTCTTCATCTATTAAAACTAACGACTTCATAGTTGATTTTATTTCTTCTATATATACACTACCATCATCTATAATTATTCCATCTGCTCTGCCTTCCAATAACAAAACAACATCTTCAATATCAAAAGATTGTTCTAATCTTACCTCTTTTTGATATTGGGCATATATTTTTTCATTGCTACTTTGAAGCTTTTGATGAGCCAAAGTTCCTTCTAACGCCCTATTTTTTCCCATATACCTATCATCTAAGCTTCCAGTTTTTAAAACATATTCTATTATTCCTCTGACAGATTCCTTAATAATTATCTTATTGCTCATTAAAATTCTTCCTATCTTTTATAAATTGCGAAACAATTTTATTCAATTCACAGTACACAATTTGTAATTCACAGTTCTTTTGATGAAGTTTTAAATCAGTTACAATCGAGCTTAAATGCGAAGCATACGTTCCTTAGTTCTTAATTATAGTTTACACTTAACGCTTGTTACCTAATACCTGTTCCCTATAAGATAAAAAACAAATATACACTAAATAAGTGCTTTGTACTTCAAAATAAATATAAGCTTAATAAGGTATTGTCTTAAGCTTAATAACAATACCTTATTATACTAATTAATTATTTAATTGAATTTATAGTTTGTGCTAGATTATTTATGCTAGTTGTAAGACTCTCTAGCTTTCCTTCTATTCTAATTAATAGATACAAGGAAATAGCTATAGGAAAACCTAAATTAGCTATTAAGTTCACTAACTCATCCATAAAATCACCCCGTTATTTACATATGCAAATAACTTAGATTTTTTAATTTTTATTCTAAATGATACTCATTTACTATTTTTTGTACTAGTTTTTTTGTAGCACTTGCTTGTGCTATAAGTGACATAACTATAACAAATGTTCTTATACTATTTTCATCTTTATCATTTAAATCTAAATCTGAAATTATGCCATCCAATTTTTTCTCATCTATAACAGGCTCACTTAAAAAGTCTTTAAAACTTTCACTTTGAGTTTCTGAAAATATTTTATAAGCCTTTTCCCAAGATATAATATCATCAGATCTATCATTTATTTCGTTAAATGCCAATCTGAAAACCTTTTTAATTTCTTCTGTAGTCAATACTGGTCTCATATAACTTAATAGCACTAACTGTATAAGATGTATTTTAGTATATCCTCTTTTTTTACCATCCTCTGGCTTACTAATAACTTCACTCTTTATATAATTTTGTACTATATTATTAGTGTACTTATCTTCTATAAATTTATCATTCAGAAAATCTATAACCTGGGATAAAAAAAGATCATATTTCGGTAAATCATCATAACCAATCATAGAATTATTAGACATCTCTTCTGCCAATTCTATTATATAATTAGTATCTATTTTTTTCACCATAATATCCACCTCTAATTTTCTATTCTTAATATAATTATATAGTATATATAAACTTATTACAAGTTATTTTTGTCTGTTTATTTTTATTTTATTA
>JAQCTH010000027.1:23048-45513 GCA_027686065.1 Clostridiaceae bacterium AF10-41 | reverse complement strand
AATCTGAATATAATTTGTAAGCTATGTATATTAAGGATAAAATAAGTGTAGTTCTTGAGCCTGTAAATAATAAAGTTAGAAATAGTATTATTTCTATAAGTTCTGTAAGATTATCTTTTTTTCTAATTTTATTTAAATATAAACTAACTAACGCTAATAAAGCATAACTATTTGCATATCCTATATTCCCCAAAATTCTAATTCCCTTATATAACCCATGATAGAAAATATAAAATAGACTAACCACTGTTATTGATAAAAATATATATTTTAAGACTTCATCTTTATTTTCATATTTAATAATATATCTATAAATTAAGTAATATATTGCCATATTTAAGTATAGAAAACTTCCTGAAATACTTTCTATATATGGTGAAATTATTAATTGTGATAATAGAATTAATAAACTCATAACTCCTATTATATAGAAATATTTATTTTCCTTAATGTTATTTTTATTTTTTATAATAAAAATACTTCCTACTAAAAACAAAATTAAAGTAGCTAAATTTTCTTTTAAAATTGATGATGGTATTATAAATGGTAGTATTCCTATTATTATTTCAAACATAAACGATCTCCTTGTTTCAAAAAAATCCATGCAATAGATTCCTAACTGCATGGATTTATACTTTTACTAATTTATTTTAAGCATGTTTTCTTTTTCTGAAAAACATAATCCCACCAATAGCAACTATTCCAATTGCTAAAACTAGAATAACATTATTAGATACTACTGATCCTGTTTCTGGAAGATTTCCTTTTCCTGTCTCAGTATTATTATTTGTATTGTCATTTGCTCCTTCTGATGGAGATGAGCCTCCATTAGTATCTGTTACTTTTTCTGCAACAACATATTTAGAAAAGTGTGGTGTCTTAAATGTTATTTTGTTGCCATTTACTACTGTTTCCATAGCTTCAAAAGTTTTTTCTACATCATTGTAATAATAAACTACAAGCTTGTCTTTATTCAATTCCTTAAGATCTTCATCTGTTAAGTTTAGAGTAACTTCAGCTAGTCCATCTTTAAAGTTATGAATATTTAATGATTCATTACCCTTATTTATAATTAAGTTGAAATCAAATACTTTATTAACTGCTTTAATTTGCTTAATTATATCTGAATTTTCTACAACATCTAATTTAATAGTAACATTATCTGCTCCTTCTAAAAGGCTCTTATCTATTGTAGATAATGGTAAATTCATTGTTACTCCATTGTTTATAGTTATATTTAAAGATCCTGTTCCACTTTTTAATGACTCAATATCTTTTATTAATACTTCTATCTTCTTAGCTGAAGCTTCTGTATTAATCTTAATTTCATTTTTATCATTAGGCTTAATATTAGATACTTCTGCAACTACCTTATCATTTGATGGTATTACTACTACATTCCCATTATCCCCTGGGTTATTTGGTTCTTCTGGGTTTGTTGGTTCTTCAGGAATAGATTCCTGTCCTTCTTTTTGAACTATAATGAATCCTTTAAGTCCTAAAATAATCATATTGTTTTCATTAAACACTTTAAAGTTCATTAAATAATCATTTCCATCAGAAAACATTTTATTATAATCCTCTGTTACATCAACTAGTTTATTTACTTTAGAATCTGTAATTTTGCTTATAAAAACTTTATCTTCTGATGGCTCTAAAGCAATAACACTGTCATTATTAAACATTACCCCATTTGGTACAATACTTATATTATTTTCTAACTTATATTCATTATTATTCAGTGAATATATATATAGTTTATTATAATAAGAAACATATATTTTATCATTAACTGTTTTTAAATTTGGATAAACATTTTCTGGTAACGTAATCTTATTAGATGATATGAACTTCCCATCAACTACCTTTATTAAATTATATTCATTATTATCTGAAAGTTTATCCCATATATATAGATTTTTACCTTCCTTTCCTACTACATATTGATCTCTTTCATAGTATTTAAATACTTTAACAAATGTGTAGTCTTTATAAGTTAATCCTGCATAGTAATTTGTTTTATATTCATAATCATTAACTTTTATATTTCTGTTAATTCCAAACCTTATTACTTCACCTGTTTTATCATCAGCATAAATATTGAAACTAATTGTTTCATTTTCATTATTATAAACAGTTCCATATTCATTTTCTGCTAATGTTTTGTCTTTAATTGTTAAGTCAGAACCCGATTCAACATTAATTTTATTAAGTACTTTTTCTAATTGTTCTTTATCTTTAATAGGTTCTATAGGCTCATAGATATAGTTACCGTCAGCAATAAATTTCTTTAATTCCTCATATGATATTTTATTGAATTTATTAGTATTTAAATCAATTGTTTCATAAATATTATTTTGCTCATCATAATTCTTATAATCTTTAAAAGCTCTAATTCCAATTACAGATCCTTTTTTCTCATATAACCTGATGTCGTTATATCCCTCTATTTCTTTTAAAATAGTTTCTTTCCCATTTTCAACTATAGATATAGTTATTTTCCCCTTACCATTAACATCTTTTGCATCTCCATATGCAAGTAATGTCTTATTATAATATTGAGATTCTGCCCTTAAATAATAATCACTTTTCACTAAAGTTGTATATTCATTTTCTGCTGCTTTAGCTATAGTTTGCACCAAACTTGTAGGTAATAAAGATATTGCCATAAAGTAAGTTAGCATACTAGCTATAAATAATTTAAATTTTCTCATTTTCCCCTCCATTGAAATATAAATATATTTGCAAAATCAACTGCAAGACTTATTATAATATACATATTTTACATATTCAACTAAATTATACTTTATTTTTACAAGTTTTTCTTATATTTTCACTATATTATTTACATTTTACTTATATAAAAAGTCACCCCTAGGGTGTAAAATTTTCCAATTTCCAAATTTTACACCCCAGGGGTGACTTTTTATATATTATTAATTCTTTAATTCTCTTACATTCCATTTTACAAAGATAATTAATCCTATATTAGCTGCTGCTGTTATAAGTAAAATTATTCCTATTGGTATTCCTGCTTCTATTACCTGTCCATATAATAATTGCCCTGGGGCTACACTTATTGTTGCAATGGCTGTTGAAAAGGCTGAAACTTTACCTAACATTTCTAATGGTACTTCCTTTTGTATAAATGTTAATGTTAGTACATTTGATAATGATAAAGACATCATAATTGCCATACCAGAAATGCCAAATAAAACTGCTAATACATAGTTATTTGCTTTCACGGCTCCTAATGAAGACATTAGTAAAACTCCTGCAATCATTGGAAAATATGTATAATGTACCTTTTTCATTGAAAATATCTTTGGTTTTATGCTTATCCAAAATCCTCCTATTATCATTCCTAAAACAAATATTCCCTCAACTATTCCATAAATTTGTGATGGTAATCCTAAGAAAATATTTATAAAGTATGGTGCTAGTATTGTTAGCACTGGAACTAAGAATATGTTACATAAAGCATATGAAGCTATAATTCCAAGAACAACCTTTTTCTTTTTTGATAGATATTTAAAGGTTTTGTACATATCCATAAAGGAATCTTTTATAAATCTTACTGATAAAACTTTGCTGTTAGTGTTTTTGCTGTTTTTAGTATTCTGATCTTTACTTCTTGTTATTTCAACTGTTGATGCTATTTCCATATCCGCTATATTTGTATCTGAATTTAAATCTTTTTTATCTAAATCCTTAACTACATCTGGAATATCTAAAAACATTTCCATTACTGCTGAAGCAAAAAAACTAATTGCATTTATTATTACTATTAATTTTATTCCTACTATTCCATATAAAATTCCTGCAAGTATTGGTCCTAAAAAATTTACTACTGATCCTACTTGACTTATTATTCCATTGGCACTTGTTAGTTTTTCTTCATCCACTACTTGTGGAATTGAAGCTGTTACTGCTGGTCCATATAATGTATAGCATATTGATAGCATAAACATAACTGCTGCAACTATCAACTTATGATCATTTCCACTAAATACTATAAAGGCATAGCCTCCAATTAGTATTGAGCAGAAAAGGTCCAAATAAACCATTATCTTTTTTCTATTTACATTGTCTGATAGCATCCCAGCAATTGGTGCAAATAATATATATGGTATTGTTGATATTGCTAATATATTTGCAAAGGCAGCTGTACTACCTGTAAATTCTAGTAAGTATAAGGACATACTAAATCTTTGAATGGCGTTTCCAAACAAAGATATAATTTGCCCTATAACTATTATTATAAAATTTTTATTTTTCATGTTCACCCCTTAGAAGTTCATATTCCATACATATTGGATAATCTCCATTTTCACTTGTTTGAAGATTAGCCTCTACTCCATATATTTCTTTTAAAGTACATTTTGTAATAACATCTATTGGTTTTCCTTGGCAAATAACTTTTCCCTTTTTAAGACCTATGATATTATCTGCAAACCTACAAGCATTATTAAGTTCATGAAGTACTATAACTACTGTAATCTTCTTTTCTTTATTAAGTTTTTTTAGCACCTCTAATACCTCAAGTTGATATGACATATCTAAGTAAGTTGTAGGCTCATCAAGCATTATAATATCTGTTTCTTGAGCTAAAGTCATAGCAATCCATGCCCGTTGTCTTTGTCCTCCAGATAAATTTTCAACTTCTCTATCTGCAAACTCTAAAAGTCCAGTTTCTTCTATTGCCCAGTCAATAATTTCTTTATCATGATTATTTAACCCACCTATCATCTTTTGGTGTGGAAACCTTCCAAAAGCTACAAGTTCTCTTACTGTAAGCCCACTTGGACACACTGGTCCTTGAGGAAGAAATGCTACTTCTTTTGCTATAGATTTTTCCTTTACTTTCTTTATATCTTTACCATTAATCAAAATATTTCCAGACCTTGGCTTATTAATTCTTGCTATTGTTTTTAAAAGAGTTGATTTTCCACAACCATTTGCTCCAATTATTATACTAACTTCACCCTTTGGTATAGATAAATTCATATTTTCAATTATTATATTATTTTCATATGAAACTGATAAATTCTTTATACTAATAGCTTCCATAATTATTTCTCCTTCATCATTAAATAAATAAAATATGGTACTCCAAATATTGATACAGTAATTCCAACTGGAATTTCAATTGGAGAAAATAAATTTCTTGAAACTGAGTCCGCAAGAAGAATTATTATAACACTTATTATTGCTGATATTGAAACAAAGTGCTTATGATAAGGTCCAACTAGTTTTCTTGCAATATGAGGAGATACAAGTCCTAGAAAGCCAATGTTTCCTGCAAAAGCTGTTGCAGTTCCTGCTAATATAACTACATAGCTTAAAAACTTTTTTCTTTCTTTTTCTATATTTAATCCTAAAGATATTGAAAGCTCATCTGAGAGATTTAAAATATCTAATTTCTTATGGTTTAATAATATTAATATGAACATTAAAGTTATTATTGGTATGATTACTTTAGCATAACTCCACCCAGAGCCCCAAAGGCTTCCTGATGTCCAAACTAAAACTCTGTTGTAATCTCCAAGCCCCCCTCTAAATGTACTAAATACTATAAATGCATTAAGAGCTGAATTCATACCTATACCAATTAAAAGTAATCTTTTTGGTTTTATTCCATTTTTGCTAGATAACATATACATTATAAATGAAGAAAATGCTGCTCCAATTATAGCCATAAAAGGAAGAACAAAAATAGATAAAGAACCAAGCTCACTATAATAGTTTGCTGTTTTATATGTAATGAATAAAACTGCTGCAACTGCTGCTCCTGCATTTATACCTATAATTCCTGTTTCTGCTAAATCATTTTTAGTTATGGTTTGAAGTATTGAACCTGCTGTAGATAATGCAACTGCTACAAATATTCCAACTAGCATTCTTGGAAGTCTTATATTTAAAATTGCTGTATTTTGAAGTTTTGTCCCTTTTCCAACTAAAACATTGATAACTTCTAGTGGAGATATTTTATATGTACCCCAGCACAGTGTAACTAAGAAGGAGGCTATTAATAAGGTTAATAAAATAATTAACACTATTTTAAATCTTTTCTTTTTCATTATCCTCTCTCCTTTCTAGCCACAGCTATAAAAAATGGTATTCCTATTAAAGCTGTAAATACTCCAATTGGAGTTTCATATGGATCTAATAACATTCTTGCTGCAACATCTGCAAATGTTAAAAGTGTTGCTCCTAATAAAAATGAACATGGTATATTTCTTCTATAATCTTCACCTAATATTTTTCTAACTATTTGTGGAACAATAAGTCCAACAAAAGCTATATTTTTTCCAACTGCTACTGCTGCTGCACACATTGGTATAATAACCATAAGTGTTGTAAATCTTATTTTTTCTGGATTCTGCCCAAGTCCAATTGCAACATCATCTCCAAGGCTTAAAATATTGATTTTAGGTGATAATAAAATTCCTATAATAAGTCCTATAATTCCTACCCAAAACACTAACCTAAAATCTGCCCAACTTGCATTTCTAAAACCACCAGATACCCAAAATCCTATCATTTGAGATTGATTTGATAAAAGTCCTATTATAGTTGTTAAAGAAATGAAAAATGTACTCATAGCTGTTCCTGCTAAAAGTATCTTTGCAATGGAATTATTATTTGCTTTTTTAGATATAAAACCTAAAACTATTAATCCTGTTATAAATGCTCCTATTAAGGATGCTATCATAACATTTTTAATATTTACTGATATTCCTGCTGCATAAAATATTGCTATAACTAGTGTTGCTCCTTGACTAACTCCTAAAATTGAAGGTTCAGCTATTGGATTTCTTGTAACACCTTGAATCATTGCTCCTGTTACTCCTAAAATTCCTCCTGTAAGTAATACAGATAGAGCCCTTGGAATACGAACATCTCTAATTAACATAAGCTCAAGTGTTTCACTGTAATTAAAGATACTGTCCCAAATCTCTGAAAAGCCAATATGGACAGCCCCTAGCCTTACAGCTAGAAGCAGTCCTATTGTTAGAAGTAACATACTACAAATTGTAAAAATTATCGTACGCTTCTTACTTTGTTCCATTTAACATTTCACCTATTTCATCTATTAATAATTCTCTACCTATTGGGCTATATCCTTGATTAAAATATGGTGATGATTGTAGTTTAACTACTTTTCCTTCTTTAACTGCTGGTAAGCTGTTCCATATAGCATTACTTTCAAGTTGTGCTAAATCTTCATCTGTTGCTATTAAGAATATATAATCTGATTTAATTGATGCTAATCCTTCATATGTAACTACTGGAAGGCTGATATCACTTTGCTCTGGCATTCCTTCTGGTTTAGCAAGGCCCATATCTTCATATAAAACATTTCCAAATCCTGCTCCATCAAATATAAAGAATTGTCCACCACTTGCTAAGAATGAAAGATAAGTTGTAGATTCACCATATTCTTTTTTAACGTTATCTCCAGCTTCTTTTGCTTTTGATTCATAATTTGAAATCCACTTATTTGCTGCTTCTTCCTTATTAAATACTTTTGCAAATGCCTTAACATCTTCTTTCCAGTTTAATGCTTCTAATTTAATCATAACTGTTGGAGCAATTTCATTTAATTGATCGTACATTTTTTCTTGAACTGTTGATATAACTATTAAGTCTGGGTTTAAGTTCATAACTGCTTCTACATCCATAGTATCTTGCATGCTATATCCTAAAATTTCTGCTCCCTTTAATGTTTCTTCTAAATATGCAGGAAACTTAGTATAGTCGTAAGCATCACTGTTTGCAGTTCCTATTACCTTATATCCTAATATAGATAAAATATCACTATTTCCACTTAAATCTACTATTTTTTGAGGTTCTGCTGGAATTTCAACTTCTCCTCTAACATCTGTTACCTTTACAGTTTTATCTGATGCCTTATTTTCAGTTGTAGTTCCATTTGTACCACATCCTACAAGCATTATTGCAGTAACACATGATGCAACTATTGTTTTTAATAAATTCTTCTTCATATATATACCTCCGATTATTCAGTTCACAGTGCACAGGGCACAGTTCACAGTTTTTGTTTAGTTCACAGTGCTCAGGTCACAGTTCACATTTTTTGTCAGTTCACAGTTCACAGGGCACAGTTCACAGTTTTTGTTTAGTTCACAGTGCACAGAGCACAGTTCACAGTTTTTGTCAGTTCATTGTGCACAGTTTTTACTATTATGTATTAATTAATTTTTTATTGATAATACTTTTCACTTGTTTATTACATTAGTAATTGTATGTGATATTCATTCTCAGTTCAATATCTGCATCTAATTTAATAATTTTATCATCTGATAAGATAATTTTTATATGAAATCTATTAGTTTTTTGTTATAATAATTTTATACAAGGAACAAGTTTATTTAGTGCACAGTTTTTATTCAGGGCACACTGGCTTTGTAAAATTTATTATTTCCTAAGGGAAATTTTTTATTAATATAGTAAGATATTTTCATAATTCAAAATAGGGGGCTGCTAAAAACAAATGATATCAAAATCAACTTATGAGTTTCAAAAAGAAGTTTTAAATAATATGACATTTTCACCTTATTCTACTGGAAACTACAGGATATATAAGAATGATGATAGGCCCGACCTTGGGTATTTTATTAAGTATAGTCGAGAAGGATATTATGATTTTGTAGTTGGTGATTACACTATACCAAATGACTTTTCTTTATCTTTTAATCATAAAGAACCAATAATGCGTTTTGGTACTGTATATACTGGGGTTACGAAGTTTAAGATAGAAAACAACCCTATATCCTCTTTTTCTCCGTCTTCCTTTTTTGTTGTAGAAAAGAATATAAAAGGATCTCAAGTATGGAAAAAGGGACAACACTTTCATGGAGCAGAAATAATTATTTATAAAAAGTTTTTTGATGATATTATAGATAAAACCTTTCCTAATACACTTGGTTTTAATAATTTTATAACTAATTATACTTATCGCTATCTGCCTCTTGAAATAGCAACTATTGTTCAACAATTAAGAAACTTGGTACAAGCTAATAAATTAACTTTGCTATATTTAGAAAGCAAGATTTTAGAATCAATTGCTTTAATGTCTCAAGAAATTCAATGTTCTATTGAAAACACTTTTACAAATCAATTAGATTATGGTGATATTATGATTGGAAAAAATAGAAGAATTTCACTAACAGCTTCTGATGTAAATGCACTACAAAAAGCCTATGAAATTTTAACTAAGGAGGCATGCAATCCCCCTACAATAAGTGCATTAAGTAAAATGGTATTCTTAAATGAACAGAAATTAAAGGCAGGATTTTCAGCAAAATATCATATGTCAATTAGCCAATATACTACATCTATTAAAATGAATATTGCAGAAAACTTATTATCTACAACAGACTTAAGTATTGAAGAAATTTCTAAAATGGTTGGATATAATTATTGCGGAAACTTTGTAAAAATGTTTAAAAAGACTCATGGGAAAACACCGCTAGCTTTTAGGAAAATGAAAGAATGAAACCGGAATATAAGAATAAATAAAATAAAAAAAAATCATGAAGAAGATATGTTATTACTTTCTCATGATTTTTATTTTTAGGTGTAACAATGGTTCTTTAATAATTACTAATTCAAATTAATCAACTCATAACACCTTATAAAGTATAAGTACCTTTACTTTAAGATACTTGACTTGTATAAAGCATAGAATAACTTCCTCCTCTACGTATTAATTCATCATGGTTCCCCATTTCTTTAATACCATTACTCTCTAACACAATAATCTTATCTGCATTTCGAATAGTTGAAAGTCTGTGGGCAATTACTATAGTTGTACGATCTTTTGAAATTTTATCTAGAGCAACTTGAATTTCTTTTTCAGTCTTTGTATCAAGTGCTGAAGTTGCTTCATCTAAAATAAGAATAGGTGAATTTCTAAGAATTGCTCTTGCTATAGAGATTCTCTGTTTCTGTCCTCCTGAAAGGCGTACTCCTCTTTCTCCTATAACAGTATCATAACCATTTTCTAAACCTTCGATAAACTCATGTGCATTTGCAGCTTTTGATGCCTGAAGAACTTGCTCTTTATTTGCTTCTTTCCATCCATAGACAATATTTTCATAAATTGTTCCATTGAATAAAAAAGTATCCTGTAGAACCATACTTATATTATCTCTAAGACTTTTTAATGTTACATCCTTAATATCTGTTCCATCGATTAAAATACTACCTTTTTGTAAATCATAGAATCTATTTAAGAGACTTGCTATTGTAGTTTTACCTACTCCAGTAGCTCCAACAAAGGCTACAGTTTCACCTGGGCTTATATTTAAGTTAATATTCTCCAAAACACCTTTCTCATCATTATAAGAGAAAGAAATATCTTTAAATTTAATTTCTCCTCTAACCTTAGGTAATTTCTTTGCATTAACTTTTTCTTTTACATCTGGAACTTCATCCATAACTTCAAAGACACGTCTACATCCTGCAACTGCTGTACCTGCCATTTCCATAAGTCTTGAAAAGCTCTTTATAGGTCCATAAAACATACCAAGATACATAGAAAATCCTACTATATCCCCAATGCTAACTTCTCCCCTTGAAACCATAAATCCTCCGACGATTATTACTATAACAGACCCTAATGCAGTGAAAAATGCAAGTAATGGAAAAGTCGTTTCAAAAAAGAAGCTTGCTTTTAAGTAAGCCTTACTATGCTTTATAGAAAGATTATTGATTCTTTTTTCTTCCCTCTCCTGCTGATTGAATATCTGTATCTCTTTAATTCCAGAAAAATTATCTTGAACAGTACCTGAAAGCTCTCCTCTCACCATGGAGTTCTCCTTCCATATAGGTGAAAGGTATTTACTTTGCCAAAGTGTAATTCCAATAAGAAAAGGGATAGTAACAAGACTTATAACGGCTAGCTTTACATTAATAAAAAATAATAATGTGCCAACCCCTACAAAGGTCAATATATTAACTACAAAATCAGGGATTACATGAGCTAAAAGAATTTCAATCTCCATAACATCATTAATAACTCTACTAGTTAAATCTCCTGTACGACTTTTATTAAAATACTTAAGTCCCATATGTTGAAGCTTGGAATAAAGTTCTGTTCTCATATCTGCAACATAATGCAAGGCTGCATGATGGTTTAAATATCCTGAAATAGAGCTTCCAGCTGATTGAAGTATAGTTGCAACTAAAAGCATCAAGCCTATCTTTAAAGATTGTGCCCCAAAATCTTGACTTCCTTCTGTTGCTATACTTGTAAGCTCCCTTAGTGCCCATGGGTTATAAAATCCTGCTATGGTAGAAACAATAACAGCTATTAATGCTAATATTAAATAACCCCAATATTTCTTTGCTCCCATAAAAATACGTAAAGTGGTTTTCATATGCCTACGACCTCCTTCTCCTTTATTATCACCTCTTCATTTTCCTCAATAATATCATAGGTAATACATACTGGACGATTACTCTTAGGTTCAATAACAACATCTGCATTTATGTTAAAGGTTTTTCTAAGAACCTCTGAAGTCATAACCGCCTCTGGTTCTCCATGCTTTATGATATTTCCGTTTTTAATAGCAATAATATAGTCTGAAAATCTTGCAGCAAGATTTAAATCATGAATTACCATGACAATGGTACATTTCTGAGTACGATTAAGTTCATATAAGAGCTTTAAAACCTCTAATTGGTGAGCAAGATCAAGGTAAGTAGTAGGTTCATCTAATAAAATTAAATCTGTTTGTTGTGCTAGAGCCATAGCAATCCAAACTCTCTGTCTTTGTCCTCCTGATAAAGTATCAACTTCTCTTCTCTCAAATTCACTTAATTTCGTTGCGTCTAAAGCCCAATTAACTATTTTTTTATCTTCCTCCGTTAGATTTCCAAACCCCTTTTGATGAGGAAAACGTCCATATGCAACTAACTCACTTACAGTAAGTCCATTTGGTGCAGTAGGCGTTTGAGGCAGTATAGCCATTTTTTTTGCTATTTCTTTTGTATGTAATTTGCTTATATCTTCTCCACTTAGATATACTCTACCTTTCTTAGGCTTTAATATACGTCCAACAGCTTTTAATATAGTTGATTTTCCACATCCATTTGCTCCTATAATAGAAGTTATCTGCCCCTTTGGTATTTGCATATTTAATTCTTTTACAATAAGATTCTCTTCATATGCTATATCTAATTTTTTTGTTTCAATACTTTTCATATAAACCTCCTTAATTTGACTTTACTAATAGGTATAAGAAGTACGGTGTACTTAATACAGTGATAACAATTCCTGTAGGAACATCGGTCCCAAGACTTATAGTCCTAGTAATAGTGTCAGATAATAAAATAATTATTGACCCTACTAAAGATGCTGTAGGAATTAAAAGCTTATGATTTGATCCCACAAACTTTCTTGCCATATGAGGAGAAATCATTCCAATAAAAAAGAAGTTTCCTCCTAAAGCCACACTCCCTGAAGATAGAGCAACAGCTACTATAGCTAGAGCTATAAATTCTTTCTTTACTTCTACTCCTAAGCCTGTTGCGGTTTCATTACCAAGATTTAAAGTATTTAAAATACGAGATTTATAAAGTACATATAAAAATAAAATTAGTACCCAAGGTGCAAGAATTGAAATATACCTCCAATTATCTCCCCAGAGACTTCCTGCACTCCATCTTTGAATAAAATCCATCTGCTTTTCATCTAACTTTAAAGTAAGCATCATAGTAATAGCACTATATCCACTTCCAACAGCTACACCTGTCAGAATCAATCCTGTAGGAGATATATTTCTGCCTCTTCTATATGAAAGAAAAAATATTAGCACAGCAGCCGTCATTCCCCCTATAAAAGCTAGAAATGGCAGGGCAATAGCAGAAGATACACTCTCTACCTTAAAAATAACTATGAATAATAGTACAAATAACCCTGAACCAGAACTTATTCCCAAAGTTCCAGGACTAGCCATATCATTACGAAGTAAACTCTGCATTATACATCCAGATGTTCCCATACCAATACCAACAAGAATAGTTAATAGAATACGGGGAAGACGAAAATCATATATAATAAGATTCTGCCTAGCTGTACCTTTTCCAATAAGAACATTAAAAACTTCTGAAGGAGAGAGATTCATTTTGCCAGAATTCACACCTATTACAGCCACGGCTAAAAGAACAATTGTAAGTATAAAAATAATAGTTAGGCCACGTGAAATTGAATGGCTCTGCTTCTTCATTCAAATTCCCTCCTTTGTATTCTTGTAAGATAAAGAAAATATGGAACCCCTATTAAAGCAAAAATAATTCCAATAGGTGTTTCATAAGGCTTATTAATGAGCCTTCCAACTAGATCTGCTGATACAGTTAATAGAGCTCCATACAGTCCTGAAGCTGGAATAATGTATCTATAATCTACCCCTATAAGATAACGAACTATGTGGGGTACTATTAATCCTACAAAACCAACAGGACCTACAACAATTACAGAAAGTCCTGTAAGTATTAAAACAACTATGGTGGATATACCCTTAACTCTCTTAGTATTAAGACCAAGTCCTACAGCAGCATCATCACCAAGATTTAATACAGTAATTGAAGGTGATACAGCAATAGCCACAAGTAAACCTACAATAAAAAATGGGAAAACTATAGCAAGCTCACTCCATTTAGCACCTGCTGTTCCTCCTGCAGTCCAATAAGCTAGTGCATGTCCAAGTCTATATTTAATAGAAAGATATTGACTAAATGCTCCAAATAGCATTGATATAGAAACACCTGCCAATACAAGCTTTTGTGGCTTCATTCCACCTTTTCCAAAAGAAGCAATAAAATAAGTCATACCAGTAGTAACAGCTGCACCAATACATGCAAATATCATCATCTGCCCATAACTTCCACTGGGGAAAAAAGCCATACTAATAGCTATAGCAAAGGTAGCCCCACTACTTATCCCCATAAGCCCAGAATCAGCAAGAGGATTTCTTGTGGTTCCCTGCATTATAGCACCACATACTGCAAGGCTAGATCCAACAATAATATTAGCTGCCGTACGAGGAAATCGGAGAGTTTGAATAATCTGGTGTTCAGTTAAAGAAGAGTCAAAATTAAAAATGGCTCCCCAAGCCGTAGATAAATTCATGTCAGCTGCACCAAAAGAAATTGATGCCGCTGACATGATCACCAGCAAAACCACCCCTGCAATCATGTAGATTGTAAAATTCAAAGCTCCTAATTGTCGCTTTTTCTTATAGGTATTTTGCATATTTATTTTCCTTTCTTAATTACAATTATTTAGCCAATGAATTTATTGCATTAACCATATAATCCAGTTGTTTAGTAAGACTCATAACATCAGAATAATAGAAAAGTCCTGAGTATTTTCCTGGAATCTCTACAACTCTACCTTCTGCAACAGCAGGAATGCTTTTCCAAATATCTGTCTTTGCATAATCAGACTCTTTACCTTCTTGCCTAAACCATAATATATAGTCACCAAAATACTCATGAGCTACTTCATAACTTATAGATCCACGTCCTTCTCCTGATTTTTCTATAAGGTTTTTAAGCTTGTCTGGGTATTTAAGTCCAAGATATTCATACACTAAGGTACCACCTCTAGAGCCTGTCTCATAATATATACCACTCCATTCTCCAGTGGCTCCCCAATCTTCCATAATACTGAAAGTTTTATTTGCAAATTTATCACCTTTAAGAGTTTTCTTAGCATTATCAAGATTTTCTTTAAAGTTAGAAACTACTTTTTCTGCTTCTGAATTACGCCCTGTAGCTTCTCCTATAGCCTTTACACGCTCAAGAGAATCCATCTTTCCTTCTGGAATAACAAGAACTGGAGCTATTTTGCTAAATTTATCAAAGTCTGCCTCATCATATGTGATGATTAGATCTGGTTCTAAAGCCATAACTTCTTCTGGCTCCCACTTTTCAATTTTTGTAGATGCTGTAAGCTCATTATAAAAAGGCATACTTTCTTGAGCCCAAGCATTATATCCAACTAAATTTAATCCTAAACTAATAACATCACCAACATACCAATTTGCAACCACACGCTTTGGATTGGCAGGAACTTCAATATCCCCCTTTGCAGTAGATACAATACGAACAGTTGCTTCTTCTTTCTCTACATTTTTAGATGAAGAACAACCAGCTAAAATTGTAGCACTAATAAATATTGCACAAAATAATGATAAGAATTTTTTCATTTTATATCTCTCCCTTATAAATATCTTATATTAACTTTATAACGCTAGCGCCTGCGTTATACACAAATGTAAGACTAGTCTAACTTTCAAAAGCGTAGCATTTATAAATTTGCCTGTCAATGGCTTAAAAAGCCACTTTTCAGAAGTTATTTTCTATTAAAATAAGACTAACTCATTGTATTATAAGAGCTAAATGAAAATGTTTCTCGTTATTATGGATTATAATTTAAATAAAATGGATTGTGTTTCTATTGAAAATATTTCTCAATTGATGCTATAATGTTCTTACTTTAATAAAAAAGTTTGCGCCAGGTCAACGCAAACTTACATATGTCAATTGGAAAACTGAAGTAAGAAAATTATAAATAGTAAAAAGAGAGGTATGAAAGTTTTATGAATGAATATAGAGATTCTTCTTGGAGTGCTTTAGCAGATAAATATAACCTTGTTAAAAGACCCTATGGCAAAGGGCAAATTTATGATTTTCCTCCTCATTGGTCAAATGGATGGATTGCAGAAATTAATCCATCTACGGGTTTATTTGTTTCAAGTGTTTGGTTTACTCCAAGTGAACAGATAATACATACAATAAATTCTAATAAGCCCTTTATGATGATTTTTTGTATTGACTGCGGAGAGATAATCTATTCACAGCAAGGGAAAAAAAGAAATGTTCTTTCCCCAATCACTCATTTAATTATTAATCCCCAAAAAACATTTACTTTTACTTTTTCTAAGGACATGCATTATTGCTTTACTAGTATTTTAATTTTTGATGATTTTATAAAACCATTTCTTAGAGAACGTAGTAATGCACCTAAAATTAGCATTGAAGATGCACGACTTTGGAAATCCCAACATTACAATACTCCTGATATAATGCTTATTTTGGAACAAATTAGATGGGCTATAAGAAATACAGATATGCCTTTACTTGCATTTGAGGGTATGACCTTACATCTATTATCTGCAATTACTAGAAATTTTCCTAATATACCTAAAAGAAGAAGTAGCCGTCGCCACTATGTTACTTGGGAAAATGAACAAAAGATTTATCAAGTTAAAACTAAAATTGATGAGGATATTTTAAATCCTCCATCTACAATTGAATTATGTAGGATTGCTGGAATGAGCGAAAGTAAGCTTCGTGAATCCTTTAAAAATCATTACGAAATTCCTCTTTATAAATATATTCGTATAGAAACAATGAAAAGGGCAATGCAGCTCTTATCTGCCGACCACTTAAGTATTCGTAATATATCTGAGCTATGTGGTTATAAAAATCCAGCAAAGTTTGCTGCTGCCTTTAAAGATGTCCATGGAATTACTCCAAGTGAATTTAGAAAATCCTTTAACTTATAATAAAAAATTGCTGCACTCTACTTTTATTTTATTTAAATTCATTAAATTCTTTCTTTGCATATTCATGATGTTCCATGCATGCAACTAGAGGCATGTCATATCCATCTTCTTTAAAATTTATTTCTGTAAGGCTTGTTTGTTTTATAAATGGTGGATCCCATAGTGTATCTATATCTCTACTTTCTAATGCTGTTAAGTAGGACTTTAGTGTAATTGTATGGGTTACAACTAAAATAGTTTTACCCTTTTCTTTTTCTAAAATTTCTTTTATTGCTTCAAAGGCTCTTTCTTTTACTTGGTAGAAATTTTCTCCATTTCCTGTTGGTATATATTTAGATGGTACATTCCAAAAGTTATAATAATTTTCTTCACTTAAGGATTTCATTTCTTCTTGGTTTAAGCCTTCCCATCCACCAATTCTTATTTCTTTAAGTCCATCGTGAGTAATTAAAGGAATATTTCTATCTCCTTTAACTATTTTTGCAGTATTAAAGGCTCTTCCTATTGGACTAGCATAAATAACATCTATATGTAAATCCTTCATTCTATCTCCAAGCCATTTCCCTTGATTTTTTCCTAATTCAGTTAGTGGTGAATCTCCCCACCCTTGCATTATTCCTTTTTCATTCCATTCTGTTTCACCATGTCTTGTTAAATATAATTTAGTCATAAAATACTCTCCTTTTAATATCTCTTGTATTTTCTTAATTATATTATACTTGTCTTCTATATTATTTTCAGTATTCATTTTGATTTATATATAAAAGATTGTTTTATATAAGTGTATCTTGAAAAGTTTGACTCTTTATGTTCAAGATATTTATATAAGATAATTTTCCATCTTATGTCCCTATATATAATTATCCATTTATGGTATAAGTCTAAGGTAATATTTGAAAATTCCATAGTTGAATGGCTATAAAGGTTTTGGACATTTTATCTCCCCTTGATATAGAAGTTAAAAGCAAAGAAAAAAGTGCTCCATCCCGCAAAGATTAGCACTTTTTCTAAGATTCATAATCAATAATATAAGTATTCTTCTGAAATATTCACCTTAAAATCTCTAGCCAAATCTCTAAAGTTTTGTGAACTTATAGTTTGTCTCTTTCCACCCATTGATAATACCTTTACAAGTATTTCAGCAGATTTTTCTACTGTATCCATAAGACCAAATGTTAAGTCTAAGTCTTCTCCTGAGCAGAATACTCCGTGATGAGCCCATATTACTATGTCATGTTTTTTCATTAATTCACTTGTAGCTTCTGCAATTTGTGCTCCACCTGGAACCATCCATGGCACAACCCCAATTCCACTTGGAAATACTACCGGGCACTCTGTAGCCATTTCCCATAATTCTCTTGTAAATACTACTCCATCAAGAGGTAGTACAAATGTTAATGCTATTATATTAGTTGCATGAGAATGCATTATAACTCTATGCTTTCCACCTGTTTGTTCATATTTAACATAGTGACTCATAAGGTGTGATGGAAGTTCACTAGTTGGTTTAGCATCATTTATAAGACCCCAAACAATTTGGTAGTTTTCTCCTATTTCATCTATTTTAATTATTCCTACATTAGCTTCTAAATCAATTCCTACATTTCTTATAAACTTTCCACTTCCAGTTACTAAAAAGTATTCATTAGCTAAGTTTTCAACCTTTACTCCAATTGATTTATATTCTGTAGACTCATCTATGAAGTCTTTAATTTCATTAACCTCTTCTTTTGTTAATCTATAAGTAATATTTCCACCATTTCTTTCATGCCAACCCTTAAGCCAAGCATCGTTAGTCATTTTTTGAAAGTTTTTGATAAATTTAATATCATTCATTTCCATTCATTATTACCACCTTTGCAATTCATTAGTTACCTTGTGAAAATTAATTTCTTTTTGATAACTCAATTTCTTCGTATTCTTTAACTTCTTTTATCCAAGCTTCCCCTACTGGAACATTATTCTTTTCACAGTAATAATTCCATATGTCTCCCATTGGATAAGTTTTTAACTCTTCCATTAAAGCTAATCTTTCTGTAAAGTTACCTTCATCTTGGTATTTCTTTAATAATTCATTAGGTATAAGCATTGCTAATAATAATGCTTTAATCATATTTCTTGTACCTATAGTCCATGCTGCTATTCTATTTATGCTTGCATCAAAGAAATCAAGACCTATTATAACTCTATCTAAGGCATCATTTCTTACTATTTCTTTGGCAATTTCTTTAAGCTCATCATCGAAGATTACTACATGGTCACTATCCCATCTAACTGGTCTACTTACATGAAGTGCTACTTTTTCATTGAATAAAAGCATAGCTGATAGCTTGTCTGAAACTACTTCTGTTGGATGATAATGTCCTGTATCCATTAAAGACAATATGTTATTTCTAGCTGCAAAGTTTATATAAAATTCGCTTGATCCTACTGTATAGCTTTCTGCACCTATTCCAAATACCTTAGATTCTACACAATCTAAATTGTATTTTTTATCTATATCTACTGCATAAATTTGTTCTAAAGAATCTTTTAGCCTTGCTCTTGGTCCTAATCTATCACTTGGAATATCTTTATATCCATCTGGTATCCAAAGATTTGTTACACAAGTTTGCCCAAGTTCTTTTCCAAAATATTCTCCTATTTTCCTTGAAGCTATTGAATGTCTTATCCAAAAATCTCTTATCTCCTTATTAGGATGAGATAAAGTTAAGCCATCACAAGCTTTTGGATGTGAAAATATAGTTGGATTAAAATCTAATCCTAGTTCTTTTTCTTTAGCCCAATTTACCCAATTTTCAAAATGCTCTGGCTTTATTTCATCTCTTTCTATAACTTCACCATTTGTTTCTGCATATATTGCATGTAAGTTAACTTTATGTTTACCTGGAATTAAAGATAATGCCTTGTCTAGATCTTTTCTTAATTCTTCTGCATTTCTAGCTTTTCCTGGGTAATTTCCTGTAGCTGCAATCCCTCCTGAAAGTTCACTTTGTGAAACCTCAAATCCAGTTACGTCATCTCCTTGCCAGCAGTGGATTGAAATCTTAACCTTTTTAAGATCTTCTAATACTTTATCTACATTAATTCCAAATTTCTCATAATCTTTTTTTGCTTCTAAATATCTTTCTTTTATATTCATAATGTCCTCCTAATTTATACATTTTATGGCTGTATATTTTTTTATTTCAAAAGATTCTGCTATAAGTTTTCTAGCTTCTCTTAAGTCTTCTATTTTATTAAAGCTAAGCAGTTGTGCAATTATATTTCCTATTGCTGTTGCCTCAACTGGCCCTGCTAAAACTTCTTTATTGGTTATATCTGCAATTAATTGATTAAGAAGTTCATTTTGACATCCACCACCAAAGACATTAATTCTTTCATATTTCTTTTCAAATATTTCTTCAAGTTCTTTAATAGATTCCCCATAGCTAATACCTAAACTATTAAATACACAATAAGCTACCTGTCCAGGAGTTTTAGGTATATCTTGATTAGTTTCCTTGCAATACGTTTGTATCTCCTCTATCATATCCTCAGGATTTAAAAATCTATCATGATTTACATCTATAAATGATTTAAAGTTATCTGCTTCCTTAGCTTTTACAACTAACTCAGAGAAAGAATATTTATCTTTGTATATCCTTTTTACTTCTTGTATAATCCAAAGTCCCATTATATTTTTTAAAAATCTAAACTTATAATCAAATCCACCTTCATTAGTGAAGTTGTAGTTCATAGACTGTGGAACGCATATTGGAAACCTGTTCTCAACACCCATAAGTGACCAAGTTCCTGAGCTTAAATAAACACTATCATCGTCATTACATACTGAGGATATAAAGGCAGAGCCTGTATCATGAGTTGCAGGTAAAACTACCTCCATATCAAATCCAAATTCCTCAACTAATTCACTTCTTAAATTTCCAAGGCTAGTTTTAGGAAGTTTTATCTCTTGGAATATGTCTCTATTTATTCCTAAAGAATCTAAGATATTTTCATCCCAGGTTCTATCAAATGAGTTTACAAGCTGAGTTGAGGTGGCATTTGTATATTCATTAACTTTTTTCCCTGTTAAAAGGAAATTGAAATAATCAGGTATCATTAAAAAGGTCTTAGCTTTTTTAAGATTTTCTGGATTTTTCTTTTTAATTGCCATAAGCTGATATATTGTATTAAATCTTTGGAACTGAATTCCTGTATAAAGATATAGCATATCTTTAGGTATTATCTTAAAAACTTCTTCCATTAGCCCTTCTGTTCTGTCATCTCTATAGGCTACTGTATTTCCTAAAATATCTTCATTTTCATCTAATAACACAAAGTCTACTGCCCAAGTATCTATCCCTATACTTTTAGGGATTTTGCTTATTTCCTTGCATTTTTTTATTCCATTTTTTATTTCTGAAAATAAGTTTTTCAAATCCCAGCAATATTCATTATTAACCTTTTTTATTCCATTACTAAATCTATAAATTTCTTCTAATTTAAGCTTACCACCTTCTATAAATCCCAATATATGTCTTCCACTAGAAGCCCCAATATCAATGGCTAGATGATATTCCATAACCTATTCCTCCTATCAAGAAATCATTTACACATATTGATTATATTATTTATAAAGATTATATTTAATAACTCTATTTGTTTAATTTATTATCCTTATTTGCACATCGTTGATATAATATTATTAGTTTTTCTTTTTGTAGGTAGAAAATATTTATCCCAGCAAAGTGCTTACCTTGCTGGGATATTTTTGTTGGAATTATACTATACTATTTTATATTTAACTGAAATGCCTTAAATAAAATCCTTAAAGCATTTCAGTTTTTATTTTTTATTTTTGTACTGAATACTTTCTTCTTAATGTTATTCCTGCTCCAATAGATAATATACCAATTAATAATAATGTTGATGTACTAATTGGCGAACCAGTATCAGGAAGAGTTACTCCACTATTGTCAATAGCTTTTTCTGCTATTATAAATTTAGAGAAATGTGAAGTTTTAAATGTCACATTATTTCCTTCTACTCTTGTCTCCATTGCTTCAAATTTATTTGCTTGTTCATTGTAATAGAACACTATTAAATTATTCTTATCTAATCCCTTAAGCTCTTCATCTGTTAATATTAAAGTTATTTCAGCTTCTCCATTAGCAAAGTTATGGATTATTGTCTTTGTATCGCCATTTACTATAGCTAAATTAAAGTTAAATACCTTCTTTAATCCTTTGATATTTTTAGTTAAGTCTCCGCCATCTTCTATTAATAAATCAAATATAAGCTTAGACCCATCTTCTAATAGACTACTATTAATAGTGCTAAAAGGTATTACAATATTATACTTGTTACTCTTTATTTCTAGGCTTCCTTCTGCATTTTTCAATGCTTCTAAGTCTGTAACTTCAACAATAACTGACTTACCTTCATCATTAATTTCTATAATGGTTCTACCGCTCTTGTTTACTATTTCTGAGACTTTTATAACCTTATTGCCATTTTCATCAATTACTATAGTAATTACATCCTTTGGTTCTTCTGGATTAGTTGTCCCATTATCCTTTACCTTAAGTGCTTTTATGGCTTCTTTTACTACCTTAGCTGCATTATCTACTTCTGCTTGAGTAGGTTCTGCTTTACCTACTACTGCATTAGCTAACACTATTGCTTCATTAAGTGCTTTTACAGTTTCCTCTGTATATTTGCTCTTATCTATATTATTAGCTTCTTCTAATGTTGCTTTTAGTTCTGACTTATCTGCTAATAATTGAAGATTTTCTATTGCTTCTTTTACTCCCTTAGTTGCATCATCTACTTCTGCTTGAGTAGATTCTGCTTTACCTACTACTGCATTAGCTAAC
>JAQCTH010000027.1:0-23038 GCA_027686065.1 Clostridiaceae bacterium AF10-41 | reverse complement strand
TTTTCTAATGCTGCTTTTAGTTCTGATTTATCTGCTAATAATTGAAGATTTTCTATTGCTTCTTTTACTACCTTAGTTGCATCGTCTACTTCTGCTTGAGTGGATTCTGCTTTACCTACTACTGCATTGGCTAATTCTATTGCTTCATTAAGTGCTTTTACAGTTTTTTCTGTATATTTGCTCTTGTCTACATTATTAGCTTTTTCTAATGTTGCTTTTAGCTCTGACTTATCTGCTAGTAATTGAAGATTTTCTATTGCTTCTTTTACTGCTTTAGCTGCATCGTCTACTTCTGCCTGAGTAGCCTCTGCATCGCCAACTACTGTCTTCGCTAATGCTACAATATCGTTAAGTGCTTTTACAGTTTTTTCTGTATATTTGCTCTTATCCATATTATCTGCTTCATTTATTAAATTTTCTAATTGATTTTTGTTAATAACCACTTGAGATCCTAATACTTGTAATTCTGCAACTTGATAAGGTACTCTCTTACCACTTACTTCTTCTATATTTGTAGTAGATATCTTTATATATTTAGCGTTGATATTCTCTAAGAAATAATGATCTTCTGCTTCATTTGGTTTTGTTTTTGTTGTCTTCTCTCCAACTTTTATCCATGTTTCACCATCTAAACTACTGTATAACTCATAATTATGCCAATACTTTTGATTAGTATTACTGAACATAATTCTAATTTCTTCAATATTACACAGACTACCAAGCTCTACAATAGCCCATCCTGGAGTAATAGTAGTTTCATATGGTTTATTAGTTTCACTTAATCTTCCTGAATCCCAGAATGTTTCTAATTGACCATCTACAAGTCTTTCAGGTGCGCCAGATGTGCCGTTATGTGCTGTTACTGGTTTATTTAATGCTAGTTTCTTCAAACCACCAATATTAAGACTTATGATAGACTCATATAAATTCCAATATACACTGCTAACTTCATCTACTGCTGCATTGTTTGCAATAGCACTTTCAGCAATTTTTAATGCATTTTTAAACTTATCGATATTACTTTGTTCACTTGAATCAAGATCTATAGTTTTTCCGTAACCTACTAAATAACTTAATTGTTCTAAAGTAGGTAATATTGCTTCTCCAAAAATTCTTATTTCTTTAATTGAAAGTTCCTTATTAGATGTATCTTTATTATCTGCTAAAACAGCCTTTAATTTCACATATCTTGCTGTAATATCTGTTACTAAAAATTCATCAAATGTATCTGATATATCATTTGTATTAATCTCTACAACTTTGTTCCATGTTTCCTTATCGTTACTTACATAAATTTCGTATCCATCAAAGGTACAACTATCAATAAGTATTTGAATCTTTGATAGCTGGAATTCTCCAACTAAATCTACAATCAATTCTGGCTTCTTAATATCATTATTAGCCTTTATAGTTGCCTTTGTATCTTCCTTCCCATCAGTTATTTCACTAACTTTCCCAATAATATCATCAGTATCAGTAGTAATTAAACGATTAAGTGCTCTATTTCCTATGTTAGGATCAAGCTCTCCTGATAGCATGCAATTATCCACTACCATCTTTACCACTTCTTTAATTTCTTCAGGAGAGTCTTTTGCATCCCTAGTATAATCCTGTTTGCCTAAAACCCAATCCCAATAAATATCAAAGTAACCTGAAGCACTAATTGTATTAATTGCCTTACCTGATTCTAGATTTGCTTCAACCTTATCAAGGTACTCTTCCCATGCATTCTTATAGATGTCTATAAACATGCCTTCGTAATTTCTCCAACCATATTCTTTTAAACTTCCATGAGATTGTCTAGAACCCCAAGTAGTAATTAATGCTTTAGCATTTAATTCAAAAGCATCCTTTGCGAAGTCATCATAACCAGCCGCTAAGTCTTGTGCTCTTCCAATCCATTCTCCAGCAAGTTGATCTTGTTGCGTTTCCTGAACTGAATTTAACACATCAAATGCCTTTAAGAATTTTTCTTTTTCTTCTTTAAATTTTACAATGTCCTTACTTTCTTTTGCACTTAACAAATCATTATATGTAACAACTGCATAATTACTTACCAATTGTCTCATAACTTCTGTTAAATCATAAAGATAACTTTCACTATTTTTAAACTTATCATAATCTTCTATTAATAAACGGAATGCTGTCTCAAGCTTGTCCGCTCCATAGGCTATATTCTGCTTACCATAATTTTGAGGTGTTGTATTCTTCATTCCAAATATCTGAGTTGTAAATCTAACCCCATAATCATAATTGGAATCCTTCATTATTTTCCATGCCATTTTAGCATTTTCAGAAATACCGCCATATCGTCTTTCTATATATTTATTTATCCATTGATCTAAATTGAAATTATCATCAGCCCAAGCTAAATCAAAGATCAAGTCATACATGATAGGATTATCATATTGTGCTTCAGATATAATTCCTAATCCAGCCATATGCTTACTTGTCTTTTTAGCATTCTGGATATCATTTACCATAGCTTCCATTTGTCCATGCATAGAAGGATTTCCACCAAAGTTTGCTAAAAGTCCCCATGCCCAATTAGTGTTATTAAATTCTAATGAATCAAGCTTCGTACTTCCATAAGATGTTTTATTATATTTTGTTGAACTTGCAATAGGATATTTGATTAAGTCAATAATTAATACATGATCTTCTCTTCTATCCCCCATACCATTTAATAATTCATTGGTAGGATTACTTTGCCATCCTTGTACAATCCATACTGCATCTTTATCATATTCAAGCATAGAATTCAATACTTCATTTGCTATAGTTCCATCACTTAATCCAGCTGGTCTTTTACCACCTTCATGGAAAGGATCTACTGCATAATAATCAGAGGTTTTACCGTATACAAATTCCTGTGCTTCATAAAATAATTTTGCATATTCATCATATATTTCTGAATCTGTTGCAATCATATCTGGTCTACTAAATCCATTCCATAACCCTTGTTTAATTATATTAACTTGCGGCTGGAACTCATTAAAGTTCGTTGGAACCATACCCGCATATCCTTGTAGAACAGTCTGCATACCTAAAGAATTTTTCCATCTTTGTGTATTTCTTGCAAGTTCTACTCTATCAATAATATATTGATCAGGAACTGGTCCTCCAAATGACTCCATGTTGTCCATGAATTGCCATGCATAATATGCTGGACCTGTTAACCAGTCTTTAGCATCATCAAAAGAATAACCAAAATTCATTAAGAATTTAATCCACGTTGCCTCTTGACCAGCAAGATCAAGTACAACATTGACCCCATTAAGTGCTAACCAATCATTTTCTCTTTGCCAATCTTCTTCACCAAAGAATGCAAACGTATAACTTAAAGTGCAATAGTTAAATGCATAACGTATTTTATATTCTGTTTCTTTACGTACACTATTGCCTATTTTAACAATATTACTTGGCATATTTACTTGCATAGTTTGCTCGGATATATGCACATTTAAATAATTTTTATAATAATAATTTAGTCCTGTTGTAATAGAAATTCCGCTATTACCTTTAATGTTGATTTTTCCACCTTTGTCACTTAACTCAAAGTAGTCATCATCATTTTCTGTATTAGGTGCTATTTCAAAAGAAAACCAATCGCGATATTTTTCACCTACAGTACGTCCTACAATACCATAGATATTTTCATATGTCTCTTCATTACTAATTTCATTTTTATACTCAGTATTTTTATAATCTTCTACACCTAATATTTCTTCAAGTGTTCCTTCTCTTAATGATTGAGAATTTGAATTAGTCTTTGTTCCATATACTTTAATCTCAGACAGATAAGCTTTATTTTCTCCTTCTGTATATTCCATGTAAACACGTATAATACGATAAGATGTAGGATTTTCAAAAACAATGCTATCTCCAGTTTCAGTTGCAGCAGTTTTTGTTCTCTTTTGGTATAAACGATCATAATTCTTACCATCATTACTACCATAAATTGTATAATATGTTTTTTTATTTGATGGTATATATAGTTTGATTTCATTCAAATCATATTGTTGCATTAAATCAATATCTACATAAGATGGGTAAAAATCACCACTCCATGCCGTATTCACATTCCCATCAGTAACATTCACTGCTAAGCTTTTTGAAAGATTACTTCGTGTAGGCTTATTATAAGCTATATTATTTGGATCATTTGGATCAGTATTACTTACCAAGTTTTCGTAAGATCCCTTTAACTCATTATATGCAATTTGAATTTCATAATCTGTGATTTCCTCTTGCTTTAGTAAATCTTTTGCTATATTTAGCTTTTCTTTAAATATATTAAAACTTTCTTGAGTGTAGCTAGATTGATCCGCAGATTCACACTGCTCCACAAGATCCTTTAACATTTTTATTGTATACTCTTTACTTGAAGCACTTATTCTAGCTCTTTTTGTTTGATCACTAGTTTCTTTACTATGTATTAAAATAGATGTTCCTACACTATTTTTAGCTGTTACAAACACAGTAATTTCACTATGACCTTCTTCCACTAATTTAATTATTGTATCTGATATATTTGTTTTTATAGTTTTTTCTTCATCGGTTTTTGTTTCATATTCATCATCTTTTTTTATATCGAATTGAAACAATATGTTACTATCATTTTTATCCATGAACGATGGTTTATTATTCCAAGTTAGTGATGTTTCTTTCCAGTCTGTATCAGTTGAGTAGTGAAATATATAAGATTGATCACCTACTGCATAATTTGCATTTTTAAAAATATTAAATACGAACTCAAAACTGTTCAGCTTATTTTGTTCTATTTCTTCCTTAGTAGGTAGTTTAAATTTCATAGCTCCTATAATTTCATCTGTTGAATCATACTTGGCATTAATTACAGTATAGCCCTTATTCTCATATTGAGCACCATGAGCCTTTGTAATATTTTCATAGTTGAAATTGGAACTTCCTTTTGATTTTCTTATATAAGCATCTTCAGATACTAGATACTCTACAATATTCGATGTCTCAGAATCCGATGTTTCAGCTGCCCAAACAGGTGATGGTATACTAGAAAACATACCAATAATATATACAGTAGTTACTAGGCGCGTTATTAATTTGCTAAATTTTTTCTTCATCAACCAAACTTCCTTTCTTGTAGTTAAATTAATTTTATTTTTGTTAGTCTTAGGAAAAGCTATATATATATCTTTACCCTCTACTCATCACCTCCTTAATTTTTTATTAATAGGCCTTCATTATTATTAAAAACCTGTACAATATAAAAAATCTGACTCTTATAATAGCATTAGCTATTATAAGAAGTCAGATTTTGCCCGAATGGTTACACTACAAACTTCAACATTCACGATATATAATTTTTACTCAATTCTTATATTCTTTTTATATACTTTTTATCCAATGTTTACAATTACATTCTATTATATTACAATATTCATGTCAACGTTTTTCTACATTTTTTTCATTTTATCTCTTTACAAGATAATTTATATTGTCTTTCTCTATATTCTTTAGGCGTAACTTTATACTTTGTTTTAAATATCTTATAGAAATAAGTAAGATTTTCATATCCAATTAAATCTATAACCTCAACTATAGGATATTCTGTAAATTTTAAAAGCTCTACAGCTTTGCTAAGTCTTTTTTCTTGTAGCAGCTCTTTAAAAGTCATCTTAGTATGCCTTTTAATTAATTTGCTTAACTTATAATGTGGTTGCTTAAGTTCTTTAGATAGCTCAAAAAGATTCCCTGCTCTGTAAAACTCATCTATATATTTTAAGCATTGAATTATTAACATCTTTTCATAATTATCCACAGAATACGTCTCTACATCTTGTGAATTTTTTACTAGTTCCACTATTAATAATCCTACTAAAAGTTTAATTGTAGCTTTACTCATTATAGAAGGAGTATACAGTTCAGTTATTATTTTTTCTACTAAGTTTTGTATTTCCTTATTATCTGCAACTTTAAAATATAGATATTCTCCTTCTTCATAATTAGTATATAAGGTTGTTATTAAGAATCGGCTTATTATATTATCATTTTCCAATAATCCTAATATATAATCGAAGAATTCAGGTTTTATTATAAAGTTTATTATTATATCTTCTTCCTTAGACGCTTGGATTTCATGAGTAATATATTGATTTAAGAAAATTAATTCTCCTTTTTTAAGTATTATTTTCTTATCATCAATTATCTCTGTTAAGCTTCCTTGATAAACATAATTAAATTCAATATAATTATGCTTATGCTTTGGAAAATCTATAAATCTTGTATGTTTTCTTATATCTATAAGTTCTTCTTTTCCTAATAACTTATTGCTATCTATTATAAATTGACCATTGTCAGTATATAAACTTTTATTAATTTCATGCTCACCATTTAAAATTTTATTTTCTTCATCTGTTAGTGCTATTAATTTATTATGAATATACTCTTTCATAAGTTTTCTCCTACTGGCGCTTATTTTTATTTATTTTTATTTTAGCATAAGTAAATTTTCACAACAAATTAATAAGTTTTTCAGAATAATATAGACCGTTGCTTACTAGTTCCAGCTATCACTTAACCACTTTTCTATCTTTACACTTAATCTAAATCTTTTCCTTGTGTTGCAATTACTTTCTTGTACCAATAGAAGCTATTTTTTTTGCTTCTTTCTAATGTCCCATTTCCTTTATCATCACGATCTACATAAACAAAACCATAACGTTTCTTCATTTCTCCAGTACCTGCTGAAATTAAATCAATACATCCCCACATTGTGTACCCCATTAAATCAACACCATCAATATTAATAGCATCTCTCATTGACTCAATATTTTTACGTAAATATTCTATACGATAAGTATCATGTACACTTCCATCTTCCTCTTTTTTATCATCCCAACCAATGCCATTTTCTACAATCCATAATGGTTTGTGGTAACGATCATATAGTGTATTTAATGCAATTCTTAAACATGCTGGATCAGTTGCCCATCCCCAAGCATTTGTTTCTAAATATGGATTCTTGATTCCCATTATAAAATTTCCACCACTTTTATCAACATCATCATGTGTTGTAAATGTACTAGAGCCATAACAAGAGAAGCTTAAGAAATCAGCTGAATATTTTTCAAGAAGTTCAAAATCTTCAGGTTCTGTATCTAAAACAATACCCTCTCTTTCATACTTCTTAAGTCTATAAGCAGGATAGCGTCCACCTGTTTGTACATCTGAATAGAAAAGACTAGTTTTAGCTGCTTCCATAACCATTAATTGATCAGCAGGATCACAAGTATAAGCATAAATTGGTTGATATGCTAGCATTTGTCCTACCTTTATTTCATCATTAATTTCATGAGCTGCTTTTACTGCTTTAGCACTTGCTACAAATTGATTATGAGCTCCTTGTGCTTTATTTTGAGGTGTTGGATCAGACACTCCACCTGCAACAAATGGAGCAAACTCCATAATATTAATTTCATTAAATGTTAACCAGTATTTTACTTTACCTTCATAATACTTAAAAACTGTTTTTGCATAGTTTTCAAAGAAATCTATACATTTTCTATTTGACCATCCACCATATTTTATTGCTAAATTAAGTGGTGTTTCATAGTGGGATAATGTTACTAATGGTTCTATACCATATTTTGCACATTCATCAAAAACTTCATTATAAAACTTTAATCCTTCTTCATTAGGTTCTACATCATCACCATTTGGGAAAATACGTGCCCAATTCATACTTAAGCGAAATGTTTTAAATCCCATTTCACCCATATATGCAATATCTTCTTTAAAATGATGGTAAAAATCAGTTGCAACATGGCTTGGATAGTATTCACCATCAATAACCGCTGGAATACAATCTTCTGGAAATTTTGCATCTGGTCCAAAGCCAAATATTGATCCTGTTTCACCAGTTTTTATATTTTTGTAAGTTGCTCTACGTGGAACTGCATGAGATCCAGATGTCATAATATCTGATGTATTAACACCCTTTCCTCCTTCATTCCATCCACCTTCATATTGATTGGCAGCTGTTGCGCCACCCCATAAAAAATCTTTTGGAAAACCTTTCATTTATTTATCCTCCATTTCTAATTTTTGTTATTTAACTTAATTAATTTTATTCAGAAAGCACCACCTTATTTGATGATGCTTTAATATTTTTACATAGTAATATTTTCAGATTCTTCTACTAAAGCAGCAGATTCCTTAGCAATTAATTGTTTTTCATAAATTTTAAAGAATGGATACCAAACAATTGTAGAAGGAATTAACATTAAATAATCCCAAATTGCATTTTGCCATCTTAGTGTAGATAAATAACCACCAAATCCCATTGGAAGTAATGCTGAAATACTAATCCATGCAGGTTGAAGGAACCCAACTTTATATCCTATATATGTGCATAACATAACAACTGGAATATTTAATACATAAGGAATACAAAGTACAGGGTTGTACATAATTGGCATACCAAATGTAAGTGGTTCGTTTATTCCAAACCATCCAGGAACAGCTGAAATTTTTGAAACTGCGCTAATTTGTTTAGATTTAGAACGCATTCCCATTAATGCAAGAGGCAAGGTATTACCTGTACCACCAGCAATTGCCATTCCAGCAAATAATGCAACTGGATAAAAAACTAGAGGTTGTCCTGCTGCATGTGCTGATGCATTTGCAACTGCTGCTTGGATACCTAAAGGCATAATAATCGGAACTAAAATCATAGTACCATGAATACCAAAGCACCATAATAATGCAGCAAAAATACAAATTATGAACATACCTGGAACTGATGTTAATGCATTTAATGGAGTTCCTAATAACGCCATAAATCCTGAAGCAACATTATAAGTTCCCCCTGTACCCACTGATACAGCTGTAGAAGTGGATAAAAATACTATTGCACTAAATAATAATGGTAAAATTGCTGAGAAACCATCTTGTAAGAAAGGTGGTACAACATCTGGCATCTTAATACGAATATTCTTGTCAACACAAAATTTTTCAATATGAACTGATATAAACACTATAAGGAATCCAATAAACATACCTTGAGCTCCAAGATAAGTCATATCAATACCTGTTATTCCTACTTCAGTTACAATTAAAGTCCCAGCAACTAATAAGAAACATACTAAGGCATCAATAGCATTCATAATTGGAGATTTCATTTTTAAATTTTTAGCATAGTTGAATGCAAATAATGCAACAACCCATAAGGATAAAGAATTCATAGTAAATTGATAAGGTAAATAAATTATTGCATAAATTTTACTGTCGGCAGTGAATAGATTAAATAAAGTACCTACTGAACAAATAATTTGTGATATAGCACCAACCATTATAATACCCATTAATGACATCATAGTAGCTTGCAGTGCAGCTAAAAATTTATTGCTACCTAATTTTTGTCCGAAGTTTTGTAGCTTGACCATAAATTGACTTTCAAATAATTTTTCCATTTTACCTCTCCTTATTTTATTTATTTTTCAGCATATAGCTTTTTAGCTAACTTCATAATGTTAGGACAATTTGCAATAGCATAATCAAAAGATTCAATTGGAGCGCAAGGTAATCCAGTATTTTCTTTCACTTCTTTCAAACGATATGATACTTGAGGACCAACCAAAACAATATCATAATTTTGATATACATCTTGATATTCACCTAATCCTACTGCCTTAATTTGAAGTTCTTCTCCTGCCTCCTTCCAATATTTTTCCATTTTCTTCATTAAAATACTTGTTGACATTCCTCCAGCACATACTAATAAAATTTTCATGTATTATTCCTCCTTATTTTATTTGCTTTTATAAAGTAAAATAATCTCTTTAATAAGTTCAGATGCAAGCATACTTGTCATCAAATGATCTTGTGAATGAATAAGCAATACATTAATATCCTGTTTCTCACCATTAGCTTCTTTAAATAGTAATTCTGTTTGTGCTTTATGAGCAAGATTTGCTGATACTTCTGATTTTGCTAGAAGTTTTTCTGCTTCCTCAAAATTTCCTGCTTTAGCTTGTTCTAATGCTTGAAATGCAAAGGAACGTGCATCTCCTGAATTTGCAATAATTGTCATTGATACTAAGTCATTTATATCATCCATACAATACTTCTCCTTCTCTTAAATTTATTTGCTTCTCTTAAGTTAATTTCATTTTAGTGTATAAAAAAACCTCTGTCAAAACGATTTCAGAGGGTAAAAACATCATTTTTATACAGTGTATATTTAGTATATATATCAATAAATACACTTTTTCATAATAAGAATTCTCATATTCTTGCATTTTCATCTTAGTGTATTAATTTTTATTACTTTTTTTATTTAGTGTTTACTTATATTCTTTTAAAGTATAGCTTTTCTAATTTCATACTTTTCTGATCTTATCTTATAATTGCTATGATATAATTTATTTATGAAGTTAACAAGAATATTAAAAGTAACTGAAACAGAATTTTATGATTTCCTTGAAAACGATCTGTTAAATAATATTTATCAATGTACAAATAAGAAGCTAAGCTCAAAAGATATCAAGAAAGGATTGAGATATACAAAACATGATGAGAGTGTTTATAGTCGCATTGATATTTCTATTTTGGATTATAAAAGGGGTGAGTTTTACAAGTCAGAAATCAAATCAATAGCTGATAGGATTACAATTTCTTTTGAAACTAAAGTAATAGATAATGAATTAAAAATTGTATTTAATCAGCATATTGAAGGCTTTGAAAGCAAAAAACATAATAAATTTATGAGAATGTTTAGTGAAGCTGTTTACTATGGTAGGATGACAGACACTCTCTATGATATTCAAAAGAAGATTGTTACTAATAGAGAAAATTTTATAGAACCTATTTTTCCTAATTAATAAACTAGAAATTAAAATAGCTAATATTCTTTTGAGTATAAACTTATAAGAAAAATTATATGCCCACTACCTATTTGATAGTGGGCATATAATTTTTATAATCCTTTTTATTTATATCTTTTTTATAATCATGATTATAGTTGCAATTTCATTATCATCTATTATAACCTTAAATGTCTTTTCCAAAGTTTTTAAGATCTTAACAATAACTTGATAATCTTCTTCAAACAATGAGATGATTTTGTTTTTTTCAGGATTATTACTAGCTGATTTACCTTGTAATAGTCTTTCCATCAAACAAGCTAAATGCATAAATAGCCCTACTTTCTGATCTTCATTTAAAGAATAGTACATACTAAATTCATCAATAATATTCGGTAATATGGTTTTAAGTTTAGATATTGATACATACTTAAATTGTTCTTCTAAATATAGATAAACATCATTATAATTAAATGAAGATGAATTTAAAGGCTCAAACATTAATATACGATCTATATACTCCTTTGAATTTTCAAATATTTTTTTAATAGGAATAAAAGGAATACCAAGTAATTTGGGATCATAAGTCCCAACAAAAGCATGAATTCTATAAGTTTTTTTAAGTGCTAAAATTTCTTTTAAAAGTTCATCTCTTGCAGATATTGATAAAGCTATTGTTTTCATTCCAAGCTTAGAATACTGATCAATGTAAAGTTTTAATTGCATTGCTCCTCCTTCTCCTGTATGACAAAGAGTAATAATAACGCCATGACGCTTTTCTTCATTTTTTCTCATATTATTAATTTCTAAATTCGCCATATGGTACACATAATCAATATCGCTCTCCATTGAACATTTTCTTGCAACATCAATACCAATTAAAGTAATAGGAATATTAATATATCTAATTTTTGTATCTATTTCCTCTGCAATAGTTTCAAGCATTGTCTTTATAGATCCCATATCATATATAACAATAACTCCTTTTCCGCAATCAATTTTCTTAATTAATGCCTTAATTTCTTCCATAGCCTGTCTTGTGCCAACCTCTAAAGCCATATTATAGCTATATGCATTATTACAATGAGTTAAACTATTAGTAACATCTTTCAAAGAAGATGCCGTTTCATTACCATGCATAATATAAAGCAAAACAGGATGACCATCATCATTATTTTCATCAGTTTCAATTAAAAACATAGCAATTAAAGCAATCTCATGAATAGGCAAATCCAAATTTATTTGTTCTTTTAAAACAGTTGCTAATTGTACACTAATTGCATATTCTTGTGGATAGTCTTGAATAATCTTTACTATTTGATCATTATCCACTCTTTGATGGTTAAATTTTAAAGTTAATAAGGAATTGATGTGTAGACAAAGACCATAAAATGCATTTGATTTTAATTTTATTCCAAGTCCCTTTTTGCCAGTATTAAAAAAGTTAGTAACAATATCAATCACTTTTTTATCCACAATTTTTGAAAGCTGATCCAAATTATTTGAATCATCAAATCCATTGTAATATCGATATTTCTTAAGTAAATTACGAACATGTGTGTTCATAACATTTTCAATTCCTCTATCGTTAATTCCTAAATTGACTAATTCATCATACTGTTTTTTAATTTCAGAATACATATCAACCACAAGATGTGAATCATAATATCCTTCATTATTAGTATTTTTATCATAAATAATAGATTCTCTATTTCCTATGAGTACATCAATTTCAGTATCGCAACTTTTTAGCTTTAATAAACTCTTTTTAATTTGCCCCTTAAAATCATTGACACATACACAGATGTCTTGTTCTGCCTCATTAACTACACGTACATAGGCATTTGCACATGAGGCTTTAATATCAAGCTCTAATCCCTTAACATTATAAACAAAGTCTGATAATAGTAATGCCTTAATAGATTCTGTAGTTACTTCAATACAACGATCCGAATTAGATGCCTCAACTTTGAAAAAATGATTTATAAGATCAAAGCGTTCCTTCATAGAACGGTCTTTCAGTTCAGGTAATTCTATAGTAACAGGAATCATACGATTAATTTGTAAATTACTTTGTGGTGAACATGCTAATACTAAAAATAAATCATTACATTCTATTGAGTTAGATTTATCCTCTGAATAAATTGTGCCTGAATCTAGAAATCCAAACAAACGACTTTGTTGTTTAGCATCTAGTAAATCAACATTATCAATGAAAAGCATTCCCCCCTGAGCTCTTACAAAACAACTATTATTTAAATTATCTTGTGTTCCAAAAAGTTCATCACTTAATACAGAAACATTCTTAGAATAATGCCTACAATCAATTTTTACATATGCCGCATCTTTAGATAAAATATCACTTTCTTGAGCAAATTGAAACATTAAAGAGGCAAAATAAGTTGTTCCACATCCTGTTTTAGAAGAAAGTAAAACATTTAAACTAGAGCGTGGATATAAAATTGCAGCCTTTGCCAATTGAATAGCATTTCTTAAGCTACCATTATAGCCAACTAATTCAGTAAAACAGGACTTTTCTGCACTTTTATGTATTTGTTCAGGAAGTTTATAATAAACTGGTCTTGTTGTTGTTTTTGTAAGCTTTCCTTCTTTAACTAACTCATTTAATAAAGCACTAACATTAGAACGATGTAATTTTAGAGACTCTGCAATTGTTTTAGTTTCTACACCACTTTTACTTTTACTATAAATTTCTTGTTGTATGAATTCGTATACAATTTCTTTTACAGTTTTCACCTTATTAATCCCCTTCCTGCAATAACTTATAATATTAGTGTATAACTATATAATTATACACAATATACCAAATTTATACTTTTATTATAAATTTAATTGCTTCATTTTACAAGAAGCGGTTCACTAATTAAGGGTTTTATAAATAAAAAACTAATATAGGCTATTAAATAGCTCCATATTAGTTTTTTATATTATTATTAAATTACTCTAGCAACTTCACTTGCTTCTGCTACAGCATTAAGTGCTCTACGTGCACGAACTGCATCACCAACAGCATGACATGGAATTCCATTTTCTTCGCAATACTTGCTTATATTGTCAAAGTTTCTTGATCTTGCTCCTATAGCAACTATTACTGAATCACATGGTAATTTTTCAATATTTCCATCTTTCTCAATAACAACTGAATTATTTTCTATTTCAATACATTTTGCATTAGTTACAGTATTTACACCTTCAGTGTATAAACTCTCCATTACACAAATCTTACGTAATTGTCCTAAATCTTTTGCAACTTCATCAAGCATTTCAACAACTGTAATACTTTCAGCTCTTCCATTTAAATATTCTGCAACTTCAAGTCCTACTAATCCTCCACCTATTACTACTACCTTTCCTGAAGCTATTGCTTTACCAGAAAGTATATCATGTGAATTTGTTACATTAGGAAGATTTGCTCCTGGAATATTTAAACTCATTGGAGCTGAACCTACAGCTATTATAACTTCATCGGGATTTATTTCTTCTATTAATTCTGTTGTAACAAGTGTATTAAGTTTAATTTCAACACCTTCATTTATTGCTTGTTGTCCCCTAGATAGTGCTGCTTCTTTCATTTCTTCTTTTCTTGGAGCTGCTCCAGCTAACGCGAGTTGACCTCCAAGAGAATCAGATGCTTCACAAATTATAGGGTTATGTCCTCTTTTCTTTAATATTATAGCTGCTTCAAGCCCAGCAATTCCACCACCAGCTATTAATACTTTCTTTGGTGTATCAGTTTTAACTATTTTATATTCAGCTTCTCTTCCTAAAGCGGGGTTTCTAAGACAAGTTATAAATGGCATTTCAGTAGAAACAAAACCATCATAACAACCTTGGTTACAACCAACACATTTAATTATACTGTCCTCTTTGCCATCCTTAGATTTATTACAGAATTCTGGATCTGCAAGTTGAGATCTTCCTATTACAACCATATCAGCTTGGTCATTTTCTAAAATTTCCTCTGCAAGAGCTGCATCATTTATTCTTCCTACTGCAACAGTTATAAGTCCTGTTTCTTTTCTTATTCTTGCAGCATTTTTCACATTAAATCCTCTTTGTAAATCAACTGGAGGAACCTCAAATTTTATTGCTGCACTTGAGAAATTACCACGAGATACATCTACTACATCAACTCCTGCTTCTTTAGCCATTTTACAAAATTCTATAATGTCTTCTATAGTAAGTCCACCTTCTAAATAGTCGTCTTGAGCAACCACACGCATAAATAAAGGCATATCTTCTGGTATGTTTTCTCTAATAGCTTTTATAGCTTCAATTGAAAATCTTGCACGGTTTTCAAGGGATCCACCATACTCATCTTCTCTTTTATTAAAGAAAGGGCTTAAAAATGAATGAGGAACATAATTGTGTCCTGCATGAAATTCTATTGTATCAAATCCAGCTTCAACAGCACGTCTTGCTGCTTCACCGAAGGATTTAACTGCTTCTTTTATAGTTTCAAGACTTGCTCCAGGCATTATATAATCTGTTCCTTGCACTGGAATATCACTTGGAATAATAATCATTGCCTCTGGATCACTAGCAACAGCAAGTCCACCAAGCCAAAGCTGAACTCCAGCTTTACCATCTGCTTCATGAATTGCATCTGTTAATTTTTTTAATCCTTGTATATACTTATCTTCAGCTATAGATAAAAACTTTTTAGGAGATGCAGGCGCATATACTGAGCATACTTCTGTAAGATTAAGTCCACAGCCACCTACTACTCTTGCTACATGATAATCAATAATTTGATCTGTTACAAACTTGTCCTCTGTTGCCATTTTGGTTCCCATTGCTGGAAACATTATTCTATTTTTTAATTCTAATCCTTTAATTTTTATTTCACTAAATAGTTTATTATAAGCCATTTAAGCCTCCCCCTATATATTAATTTATATTACTGTTACCATTTTTCATACTTCGAAGCTACATTAATAATATATCAGTCTTTATTAAGTTATTATTTTAACAGTATTTTATAAATTTTTTCCTCTAAATAATATTTAACTGTTTACAGAATAATTATTTAGAGATTATCTACAAAAACATTATAGAATATTTAACAATTTAAAGCAATATGTTTAATACATTTTGTTTTAATTTTACAATATTCAGATTATTTCTAGAAAATAAAAAAGACTACCTTTAAGTAGTCTTTAAAACTTTTATTATATTTTTTATAAATTCTATTCTTTTTTCCTTTGTATTTACCATCTCTTCAGCAAATCCAATAATGTCAGCATTCTCAATAATATGAGTAATTGATGCCATAAATATAGCCATTTTATGCTTTAAAGTCATTTTATTATTTACAGTAATATTATATAATATTTCCTCAATTTTTTTATACATTTCATTATTTTCATTTACAATAAGTTTTGATATTTCATCATTTTCATGACATTTTATAGCTTCTCTTAAAATTACAGTTACTCCTGGAAATCTTAACATATATTCCATTATTTCATTAGAAGCTAAAATCAATCTTTCTTCATCTTCGTATTCATGGCTGTTTAGTATTGATGAAACTGTTTGAGTATTAATTAGATAAAACTGTTTAACCTGTTTTAACATTTCTTCCTTTGTCCTAAAATAATAATTTATAGCACTTACATTTACATTTGCTTCTTTTGCAATTGCACGAACAGGCACATCCATAGTTTTATTTTTTCCTATTAAATATAATGCTCTATCTAAAATTTTCTCTTCAACACTCTTTAATTCTCTCATTTCTAAATAAAACTCCTATCTATAATACTGCTATGCTATATTATAAACCATATATTAATTTATTTAAACTTCTTTGGAATTATATTTTATTACAACTTAATATAATTAGCCATAAAAACAAGATGAACATATATAAGTTTATTAAACTTATATATGTTCACTTATTCACTAAAAATAAACAAAATCCCTATTTAATTAATTTAAAATAATCTCTTAATCTTTAATTATAAAATTACAGTTAATTTACTTCATAATTACTGCATCTATTACATGTATTACTCCATTTTTGGCCATAATATCAGTAACTATAATCTTTGCTCCATTAATATATACTTCATTATTTTTGACTTCTATTTTTGCTTTATCACCATTAACCATCTTTATTTCTTTTCCATTCAATTTTACTACATCTGCTGCAGTAAGTTTTCCTGGTGTAACATGATAAGTTAATATTTTTGATAAAGCTTCTTTGTTTTCTGGTTTTAAAAGTTCAGTAAGTGTTTCATTTGGAAGTTTTGCAAATGCTTCATCTGTTGGTGCAAATACAGTAAATGGTCCTTTTCCTTTAAGAGTTTCTACTAAACCTGCAGCTTTTACAGCACTTGTTAATGTTTTAAATCTACTGTCACCACTAACAATTTCAACTATATCCTTTGATTCATTATCTCCTTGCATATACGCATAGCAATTTACTTCCAAAATGTTAAATACTAATACAGTCATAACTAAAGCTATAATTTTTCTAAATTTGTTTTTCATACTAAAGCTCCTTTTCTCTTGTTTTTTATTCAGCTTTAGTATTTGAATTCAATTACTATTATATTCATTTTATAAAGTTCCAATTATTTCAAACTTTATAGATACTTCTTTTATTGGTTTATTTTCTAACAAATTTAAAAAAAGCATTTGTTTAATAACATCTTATGTATATATATAATATATTTATAAGATCTTATTATTTGATTGAAAATATAGAAAATAATACTACTACCCTATTAGATTTTGATTTCTCAAACATGAATGAAATAAAAGATGAGTTATTTATAAAACAAGTTGAGATAGAATAGTAAATAAATATGTTGATGCAATTACCTTCCTTTCATAACTTCTTTATATTCTTCATTAGTTTTACAGTCACTACCACAAAACATACATAACATAAATTTTCATCTCCCTCTAAAATAAATACTATCCTCCTACTATTAAAAAATATCTAATTATATTTAAATTAATTGACAGAAAAGCAGAATAGTAAACGAATATTATATAGAGAAATAAATAAGGAGGAGATTCTTTGGAGTCAAATGATTACTCTTTGGTTGAAGGTATTAAAAATAAAGATAAAACTAGCCTTTGTAAATTGATGAATATCTATGGCAAATTAGTTATTTATATTTCATCTAAGATACTAAACACCCCTTGCGAAAAGGAATTTGTTGATGAATGTTATAATGATGTATTTACTACTATTTGGTTTAACATTGATTGTTTCAATGAAGAAAAGGGGTGCTTTAGGAACTGGTTAATATCTATTACTAAATACAAGGCCTTAGATATAAAACGTAAAAACTACAAAGTTAATAATTCAGTGGAATATATTCCAAATATAATTCCCTCTGAAGAAAATAATTTTGAAAAAGTTGAAAATATACAAATGATTAATTTACTTTTAGAAAATATAGATGAAAAAGATAGGCTTATACTAATAAAAAGATATTACGAGGGCTTTTCTATAAAGGAAATAGCCTTAGAATTAGACTGTACTGAAGACTATATTTACACAAGAATATCAAGAGCTAGGAAAAAATTAAAAAGAATTGTAGGTGAATAGTATGGAAAATAAAGATTTGTTAAAACTCTTAAACTCAATAGAATACTCTGATGATGAAATTATAGCCTTAGAAAATATATCACTTGATAAAGAAAATACCATTGGTCAGGATTTTTATAAAATAAAAAATGATAAAGTTTTAAAAAAGATTGCATTTTTAGAATTGGAGAGTCTAGTTATATCTAAATTATCTAAGGATGATAGAATTAAATATAAAATTATTTCTCTTCAAAGTTATTTTGAAAAGGATGTTCATAGAATTTGGGCTGGAGCAATGGGTGGGGACCCAACAATATATCTTGGAATATTCATTACTAATTATAAAATCTTTATATATAAAATGGGACGAACTTATAATCTATTAGAAGACGGATATTCCAATGAAATTGAAAATATAGAATGTTTAATTGACATGTGGAATCAATGTGAAACAATAGGTATTAAGTTTAAAGATGGAAAAGAATTTTCCCCAAGACCCTTTGGTGATAAAACTCAGCAACTATTTTTAGATATAATTAAATATTTAAAAGATGAAAAGTCCATCAATATAATTGATTATAAAAAAAGTGAATTATCTTCCTTTGAAAAAATTCTTCTTTTCCTTTTTTATTTATTGCTTTTATCAATTCCACTTTCACTTATTTTTAAATAATTTGAATAACTTCTCCCAATTGAAAAAGGGAGCCGTCTCCAGCAATTGATTCAAAAAATCAATTGGAGACAGCTCCTTTATTTAGCCATATCTAAATTTACATCCTGAGAAATACCTACCATATCTAGTATTTTTTCAGATCTTTCTTTTGTTGAACCAGTTATTTCTGTATATCTAACATTTTCTGCTTCTAAAAAGCTTAATATAGCCTTGTCCACAGCTTGTGCTACTTCTTCATCCTGCCATCTTACTCCATCTTTTGAATAACCAAATTCTCTTGGAACAAAGAATATATGATCATACTTAGGTAAATCTCTTAATGCTAGTACATAAAGATCCTTAAGTATTTCTATTTCTTTTGTTGTTCTTTTTTTATCTCCAAGCATGAATCTTGCATATATGTAAGGTACAAACGTAGCGTAATCTGTTATTGCATAATCAAATTCATTTAAACTTTCTTCTAAGTGAAGTTGTCCTAAATAAATTCCATATTGTTCTGCTATATTTTCTATCATACCTTTATCTCTTAGATAATCTGTACTATACTCCGTTGCTACTCCCACGCTTAAGTCTCTGATTTTCATTTCTACATAAAGTTGTTGTATTAATGTAGTTTTACCACATCTTGGGCCACCTAAAATGGCAATTCTCTTTGGCATTTCAAACCCTCCAAAAATTTCTATATAAAAGTAAATTCTCTTTTAAAACAGATTTTAATTATATCAATAATCGACATAAATTTCAATGTATATTGAAGGGAATGTTAATAAATACAAAATATTAGAGATAGTTCTTTTGATAAGAACTATCCCCTAATTTTTTCATTCCTTCATTATAAATAACTCGTCATTGAGTTATCTCCATAACTTTTTCACTATTCAACCAGTCCTTCTGACTTTAAGAATTCATTAGCAACTACTTTAGCATCCCTTTTATTTACATCTACTTCATAATTTAATTTTCTCATTTTCTCATCTGTTAATTTCCCATCTAATTCTCCTAAAACATCTCTAAGTTCTGGGAATTTTTCTAAAGTTTCTTCCTTGACAATGGGAACTGCGTGGTATGGTGGGAAGAAACTTTTATCATCTTCTAAAACTGCTAATTTAAACTGCTCTATTAATCCATCTGTTGTAAATGCATCAATTACTTGTGTCTCGTTACTATTTAAAGCTGTATATCTTAACCCACCATCTACTGCATTTACTGTTTTGAAGTTCATATTATAGGCTTTATTAAGTCCTAATAAACCATCTTCTCTATTTGCAAACTCTATTGTAGGTCCTGCTATTAATTCCCCAGATACCTTGGCTAAATCTGATACTGTCTTTAAGTTATATTTATCTGCTGTTTCTTTAGATACTGCCATTGCATAGGTATTATTAAATCCCATTGGATTTAATACATCAATACCAAAGTCTGCTTTAAATCTATCTTTCATTACATTATATACTTCATCTGTATTTGAATTAGGCTCTGTTATATTTAATATATTTACATATCCTGTACCTGTATATTCAACATACATATCTATTCCACCTGATTTTAATGCATTAAAAGCAACTTGAGTTCCACCTAAATTTAGTTTTGTTTGTACATTTATATCTGTTTTATCTTCAATTAATTGTTGAAGCATATTTCCTAATATTATTTGCTCTGTAAAGTTTTTAGATCCTATGGTTATTTTATCGCTATTATTTGCTATACTTGAAACAATTACCCCACCTACAACTGCTATTGCTAATATAGATGCTATAACTATATTTCTTTTTCTATTCTTATTAGAAGAATTTCTTCTTACTTTCATGGTTCCATCTGATTTTTTAATTCCATTTGGCATTGTAGCTTCTTCTATTTTTCCTGTTATCCAGTCTATAACTAAAGCTAGTACTGCTGCTGGAATTGCACCAAATAATATAAGATTATTATCCACTGTTTGAATACCTGAGAACACTAGATATCCAAGTCCACCTGCACCTACAAATGCTGCTATTGTCATAAGACCAACTGCTGTAACTGCTGCCATTCTTATACCTGCCATCATAACTGGCATAGCTAGGGGAATCTTTATAAGCTTAAGAGTTTGTCCGCTCGTCATTCCTAATCCCTTTGCTGCTTCTAGCATATCTGGATTTATATTTGTAATTCCTGTATAAGTATTTTTTATTATAGGTAACATAGAGTATAACACTACCATAGTTATTGCTGGTGCTGACCCTATACCTACAACTGGTATCAAGAAACCTAATATAGCCAAACTTGGTATAGCTTGAGTCAAGTTTGCAAATCCAATTACAACATTAGCTAATTTTTTATTTTTAGTTATTAAAATACCTAATGGCACTCCAATTACTACTGCTATTAATACTGCTATAATTGTAAGTTGTATATGTTCTAATAGAAGAGATAGTATTTCTGATTTTTTTGTTACTAATTGCTCTATAAAAATATTCACTAATTATCTCCTCCCATTTCTATATATTGGCTACTTAAAACTGATATTAAACTACTTCTTGTTACTAATCCTAGAAGTTTCCCTTCATCACTACATACTGGTAAGTATCCCTTCTTTAAATTATTAAATATTTCTAATAATTCTGGTAGATTCTTATCTCCACATACGCATTCTGGATTTTTATTCATTACTTCCTCAACCAATGTATTTTTTTCTTCTATTTTTTGTATTATTTCTAAAGTAATATATCCTAAAAGCTTTCCTTCTTTATTAATTACTAATAGACTGTCTACTTTTTTCTCTCTCATTATTTCTCTTGCTTGAAGTAAATTTCTCTTTGGACTAACTGTTACTGGTTTTGATATCATAACATCTTCTGCCTTAATCATTTCAGGTTTTGTCCAAATTTTATTCTTACCAACAAATTCTTCAACGTATTCTCCTGCTGGATTTTTCAATATATTTTCTGGAGTATCATATTGAAGTATTTTACCATCTTTTAGTATACATATTTTATCTGCTAAATTTATGGCTTCATCCATATCGTGAGTTACGAATACTATAGTTTTTCTATATTCCTTTTGAATATTAAAAAGCTCCTCTTGAAGCTCTGTTCTTGTTATTGGATCCAAGGCGCTAAAAGGCTCATCCATTAAGATTATTTCAGCATCTGTTGCAAAGGCTCTTGCAACTCCAATTCTTTGCTGCTGTCCTCCACTTAGTTCTACTGGATATCTATCACTATATTCTTCTGGCTCTAATCCAACCATATTTAATAAATCTATTGTCTTTTTATCTATTTCTTCTTGGCTTTTTCCCATAAGTTTAGGAATTATTTCTATGTTTTCCTTCACTGTCATATGTGGAAATAAACCTGTTTGCTGAATTACATACCCTATACTTCTTCTAAGTTCTATAGGATCCATATGATTTATATTTTTTCCATTAACTACTATCTCTCCTGATGTGGATTCTATTAATCTATTTATCATTTTTAATAAAGTTGTTTTACCACAACCACTTGATCCTATTAGTACAACTAGATTTCCATCCTCTATATTTAAGTTGAAATTTTCTAATATAACGTTGTTTTTATAACTTTTCTTTATGTTTTTAAATTCTATCATAAATTACCTCCCCAATTTCTTAACAACCTAATACTAACATTAAGTTGTCAGATTGTCAATTTTTTTTCCTAGAAAATTTTACAAAAATTGTATTTTGATTATATATTTTTTGATTTATAAAATTTACAATTATACAATATAAAGAATTTTTTAATTTACAAATTCCTTAATTCTATTTTAAAAATGCCTTATTACTTTATCTAAAATAACATAAAAATAAACCTTTTAATTATTCTTGCAAAATAGATATATTGTATATTTTAGTCATAATTTAATGTAGATATCTTAACTAAATTCTTTATTTAATAATTTTTATGACATTGTATGCTTCTATTTAATTTAAAGTCTAATAATATTATTCATTAATATTAGTCT
>JAQCTH010000026.1 GCA_027686065.1 Clostridiaceae bacterium AF10-41 | reverse complement strand
ATAACTAAGGAAGAGGAGGTACTAATTAATTTTATAGACAATAAATTAATTAATGAGTTTGGAGGAATATATACTAATTATAATAATATAAAAACAGAAGGGGATCTAACTAAGGGACATGATATTCTATCAGAATCTCAAGGAATGATTTTAAATTATTATTTATATGAAGATAATCAAGAAGATTATAAAAAATCCTTTGAGTATTTAAAAGAAAATATGATTTTAAAAAATAAATTAGTTAGTTGGAGAATAGAAAATAATAAGCCTTCAGAGGTATCAGCTACAATAGATGATTTAAGAATAGTAAGATCACTAGTAATTGCTTCAGAAGAATTTCATAATTTAAGATATAGATACTATGGAATAAAGGTTTCAAATGGAATATACAAAAATTTAATTACAGACAATAGATTAATAGATTTTCATGATGGATATGGAAAAAGTAATATAACTACCTTATGTTATTTGGATTTATATGCAATAAAACTTTTATCTTTATTTGATGACAAATGGAATGAAGTTTATAATAAATCAAGTGAAATTATAGAGCAAGGTTACATAAGTAAGGATTTACCACTATATAAAAAGTATTATGATGGCAGTACAAATGAATATGATAAGGAAGAAAATATAGATACTTTATTGTCTATATTAGTTATTTTAAATAAAGCAGAAGTAAATGAAGATATAAGTGAAAGTACAAATTGGATTAAAGATAGATTAAAAAAATTTGGATATATATCAAGTTCATATAATGTAAATATGAAGGATGAAAGTAAAATAGAATCTACAGCTATTTATGCTAATATTGCACAATTAGCAAAGGTAATAAATGATGAAGAACTTTACAAAATGGCAATAAATAAAATGAAGGTTTTTCAAGTGGTAAATATAAACAGTAATATATACGGAGCATTTGGAAATGAAAAAACTGAAGAAGTATATTCTTACGACAATTTAAATGCATTACTGGCACTAAGAAGAAAATTTAATAAATAAGAAAATAAAAATGAATCAGGAAAAAGATTTCTTGATTCATTTTTAGTTTATATGAAATTATAATCTCTTAGCATATGTAGAAAAGGTAAATTTATCTGGTCTATGACGTGATTCAGTATATTCAAATAAAGTTCCATCTTCCAAATAGACATAATTTTTTATTATGGCAACTAAATTGTAATGTTTTAAATCTATAAATTTCATATCTAGGTTAGAGACTGCCTCTACTGAAACTATTTTTTGGGCTCCAGCAATTTTTAAGGAAAGAGTATTTTCTATGTGTTCATAAATTGATTTAGTTGCAATATTTTCATCTAAATCTTTTATTATATCTTTTAAGAAATAATTTATATCTAATATACTTTCCTCTCCATCTATATTTCTAGATCTTATTATATAAATAACCTTTGATCCTAATGAAAAACCAGTTTTTTTGGAGAGCTTTTCATCAACTGTTAATTCTTCGAATCTATGTACATGAGTTAAATAATTTACATTGTTAGTTAATGAAGCTTCTTTAAAGCTTTGTAATCCACCAACTAAAAATTTAAGTTGTTGCTTTTCTAAGATAAAAACTCCTTTTCCATGAACACTTGCAACAAGACCTTCAAAGGATAGCTGATTTATTGCACGTCTCACAGTATTTCTACTTACTTCAAATAGTGACGTTAATTCATTTTCAGAAGGAAGTTTTTCGCCAGATTTAAATTCATCATTTAATATTTTATTTTTCAAATATTCATATATTTCCGTGTATTTCACTTGTTTCATATAAGTTAAAATCTCCTTTAGGGCTTACTATATAGTATATTATAGCACTAAGAGGTAAAAATAAAATAAAAAAAGAAAAAAACAATCTTGTTTAAACAAGTGTTGACATACTTGTTTAAACAAGATATAATGTAATCGTAATCAAAAATAAATATTAAAAGGAGAGAACGCTATGGGAAAGTTTAGACAAGAGGCATTAGACTTGTTAGAACTTGTTGGGGGGAAAGATAACATTGCCAGTGCAAGTCATTGTGTAACTAGATTAAGATTTGTCTTAAAAGATGAAAAGATTGCTAAAGAAAGAGCAAAAGATATTGAAAAATTACCATCAGTTAAAGGTACATTTGTAAATGCAGGTCAATTTCAAGTTATTATAGGGAATAGTGTACAAGCTTTTTATGATGAATTAATTCAAGTATCAGGATTAAAAGCAGAGTCTAAGGAAGAAGTTAAAAAGGCTGCTCAAAAGAATATGTCATTAGTACAAAGAGTTATAGCTGGACTTGCTGAAATATTTATCCCTATTTTACCAGCAATTATTACAGGTGGTTTAATATTAGGTTTTAGAAATATAATAGGTGATTTAGCTGTATTTGGAGATGGTACACAAACACTTACTAGTTTACATCCAATTTTGGCTGAAATTCATAGCTTTTTATGGGTTCTAGGAGAAGCGATATTCCACTTCCTACCTGTAGCTGTAACTTGGTCAACAGTTAAAAAATTTGGTGGCTCAGAAATTCTTGGTATAGTACTTGGTATTACATTAGTATCACCACAATTATTAAATGCTTATGGATATGCAGAAGCAGTGCAAAATGGAAGTGTTCCATTCTGGAATTTTGGTTGGTTTACAATAGATAAGGTTGGATATCAAGCACAAGTAATACCAGCTATGTTATCTGGTATTGTATTAACTAAAATTGAACTTACACTTAAAAAATATATACCTGATGTATTGAAATTAATAGTTATCCCATTTACAACTCTTTTAGTAACAGTTTTATTATCTTATATAATAATTGGACCAATTTCAAGAGAACTTGGTAATTATGTTGCAATTATTTTCAATTATTTATTAACAGGACCATTTAAGATACTTGGAGCAATAATTTTTGGAGTAGCTTATGCACCATTAGTTATTACAGGATTACATCATACTTTTATTGCAGTGGATTTACAATTAATTGCAAATGGAGGTACTATGATATGGCCGCTTATAGCATTGAGTAATATTGCTCAAGGAGCTTCAGCAGTAGCTATGTTAATAATCTACAAGAAGAATGCAAAAATAAAATCAATAGCAGCGTCAGCAGGTATATCTGCATGGTTAGGAGTTACTGAACCAGCTATGTTTGGTATTAATTTAAAATATAAGTTCCCATTTATCGCAGCATTAATAGGATCAGGCTGTGCAGCAGTAATTTCAATACTTTCTGGAGTATTAGCTAATTCAATTGGAATAGGAGGATTACCTGGATTTTTAGCAATTCAACCTAAATATTGGGTTCCTTTTATAATTGCAATGGCAGTAGCAGTAGTAGTTCCAATAGTTTTAACTTTCATATTTAATAAAAAATTTGGAACAGATATAGAAAACTTAGAATAATAAAAATTTGAGCTGTCACATTTTTGTGACAGCCCATATCTATTAAGAGGTGGAGGAAATGAAAGAACAAAATTGGTGGAAATCATCAGTAGTGTATCAAATTTATCCTAAAAGTTTTAAGGATAGTAATGGAGATGGAATTGGAGATATAGTTGGAATAATAGAAGAATTAGATTACTTAAAGAATTTAGGGGTGAAGGTACTTTGGCTTACACCTATATATGTATCACCTCAAAATGACAATGGTTATGATATAGCAGATTATTATAATATAGATCCTATGTTTGGAACCTTATATGATTTCAAAAAATTATTAGAGGAAACTCATAAAAGAGGAATGAAGCTAATACTGGATATGGTAGTGAATCACACATCTACAGAGCATATGTGGTTTAAAGAAGCACTTAAAGGGAAAGATAATCCTTATCATGATTTTTACATATGGAAAAAATCACATAATAATTGGAAATCTAAGTTTGGTGGATCTGCATGGCAATATGTAGAAAATTTAAATGAATACTATCTTCATCTATTTGATAAGACACAGGCAGATTTAAATTGGGAAAATCCAAAGCTTAGAGAAGAAATATTTAAAATGATGAGATATTGGCTAGATATGGGGGTTGATGGATTTAGATTAGATGTTATTAATCTTTTATCTAAGGATGAAGAATATTTAGATGATGATTTTAAATCCCCTACTAGAGATGGTAGAAGATTTTATACTGATGGACCTAAGATACATGAGTATTTAAAATTAATCAATAATGAAGTTTTTTCAAAATATGATGGAATTATGACTGCTGGTGAAATGTCTTCTACAACAATAGAGAATTGTATAAAATATACTAATCCAAATAATGAAGAGTTAAATATGACTTTTAATTTCCACCATTTAAAGGTAGATTATCCTGAAGGCGAAAAGTGGAAGTTAGCGCCATTTGACTTTGAAAAGCTAAAGGATATTTTGTTTAGTTGGCAAGTAGAAATGGAAGAAGGAAACGGATGGAATGCTTTATTTTGGTGTAATCATGATCAACCTAGAATAGTATCTAGATTTGGAAATGATACAGTTTATAGAGATGAGTCTTCAAAAATGTTGGCTACAGCTATACATTTAATGAGAGGAACACCATATATATATCAAGGTGAAGAAATTGGAATGACAAATCCTAATTTTGATAATATTAATGAGTACAGAGATGTAGAGTCATTAAATGCTTATAATATTCTTTTGAATAAGGGCATAAATGAAAATGAAGTTATAAATATATTAAAAAATAGATCAAGAGATAATTCAAGAACACCAATGCAATGGAATAGTGAGGAAAATTCTGGGTTTACAAAGGGAACACCGTGGATAGGTGTTTCAAAAAACTATAAAAATATAAATGTATATTCTGAAAAGAAAAATTCTAATTCTATATTAAACTACTATGAATATTTAATAAATTTAAGAAGGAATAATGAAGTAATATGTGAGGGGAGTTTTATACCTGTTTTAAAAGATCACCCAAGGATATTAGCTTATATTAGAGAATATAACGGTCAAAAAATATTAGTAGTATGTAATTTTTATGGAGAAAAAATTATGGCGTCTCTAAATGAATTAGATAATGTGAAAACTAAAATGATTTTAACTAATTCAGATGAAAATAAAATCGATGAAAATAAGATATTTTTATCACCTTATGGATGTATGGTAATTTCTTTAAATAAAATATTATAAAAAATACTTATAATGTTTTATAAGTAAAAACCATGTATAAAAAGAATTAAATTCTTTATTTTACATGGTTTTTAAAGTTATATATGATTATACTAATATATAATTTAATATATATATTGAAAAATTATTTTATATAAATTAGAATATAGTATATGAATATATTATGCAGATGTGGCGGAATGGCAGACGCATCATCTTGAGGGGGTGACGAGGAATCCTCGTGCGGGTTCAAATCCCGCCATCTGCACCAAGGTGATTAGGCTGAAAAGGATGCGAATTAGCATCTTTTTTAGCCTGATTTTTTATGTTATGGTTAACAGATATGAAATTAATGATTATCAAACTTATGCTAATTCCTGTTTTAGGATAAAGGAGAGTTTTATTATGAACTTTGAGAATTTAGAACAAAGAATAGCACAAGCCTATATTGATTTATTTCCGCCGTTTGTGCCTGATGATAATGTAGGTGTAAGTGTATTTGAACAAAAAAAGTTTTATGATTTATTAAGAAGTCTATATCAGTTAGCCTTCGATGAACCATTGTTTTTTGTACCTTCACTTCATGAGGATGACGCTTATCCTGGCTATATAAAATCTTCTTACGGTAAGCCTGAATTGCAGGTAAATATGAAAAAGTTCATCAAATCCATAGATATGTTGCTACAGAACATGTTTCTAATAGGGAAAGGTTCCGATATAAAGTTGAATAAGAGACAAAAAGATATTCTATCAAAACTCGGAGTTAATGATTTCACGGATATATCTCCCGCTTGGGTTTGGATGTCAACACGTCCAGACAGTAATTTAAGTACTTTTTCTTTTTGCCTTTTTAGCAAGGATTATCAGTATACTTCCCAGATATATGCACGCTTACTTGGAGAATCGGCATTTCGAAAGCTTGAAAATTGGATGATTACACAAGGATATAAAAGGTTTGATATTTACGATGTCACTGCCAGTGATTGTAACTTATCGTTGACTTATGCAAACCCGATATGGAGTGAAGAGCAGCCGAAGGGCGGATTTGAGTATAAAATCAGACATACAGGAATATCTGCACGATATGATGTGTACTTCGAAAATCCAGTTGTTTTAGGTTTGTGTATACCTAAGGGACTAAAAAGGTATTTAGAAGCTTTTAATTCAGCCACTCATAGTGTTCAGAGCTTTATTATTGAGCACACTAAAAAATGTGATGGATGTAGATATTGCGTTCAGACTGATAAAAACGGTAAACGCTCATTGGCGCTAATTGAGGTTGTTTATGATGGAAAAGAATTTAATTTATGCCCCTATTTTCCTGGATATGGTTTCCGTTGGTCGGGTATCAATGACGAGCTTGCGGAACAGTTGATAGAAATATTAGAATTTATGGATAAGTTTGCAGAAAAAGAAAAATAAACATATTTATAGAATTTCCATGGCAAGAAGAAGCAAAAAGACAAGAAGAATTAAGAAAAAAGCAAGAAAAAGCTAGGCAACAACAGGAACAAGAAGCACAAGCAAATGAACAACAAAGATTGGGTGAAGACCAGAATAAAAATAATTCTTTATCAGTTTACATAACTAAAACAGGAGAGAAGTATCATAGAGACGGGTGCAGGTATCTAAGTAAGAGTAAAATTCCCATATCATTATCAAATGCTAAAATATCATACTCGCCTTGTTCAGTATGTGATCCACCAAAGTAGTCAAGATCAAACCTAGGGGTAAACCTCTAGGTTATTTTTAAATATAATATTTTATATAGTAAATCTCATTAAGACTGAATAGAAAGAAGAATAGTTATTAGATTAAAATGAGATGATTTTTATATTTACTAATACTTATGAGGATAAAAGGTTAAGAGCGATAGGGATAAAGACACTATTTATTAAGTAATTATTATGATAAAGTAAGTTTAGGTGATAAAAATGAAGGGAAATAGACTATTTGAAATAATATATATTTTATTAGATAAAAAGAATATTACAGCAAGGGAATTAGCAGACCATTTTGAAGTCTCTCAAAGAACTATTTATAGGGATATAGAAAATTTGTCAGAGGCAGGAGTTCCCATTTATATGACTAAGGGAAAAGGCGGAGGAATAAGTCTTTTAGCAGATTTTATATTAAATAAAGCAATTTTAACACAAGAAGAAAGGAAAGAGATATTAGCAGCTATGCAAGGATTAAATGCTGTTAATAAAGATGAGTTTAATGGAGCTTTGTCTAAATTAAATTCATTTTTAGGAGGAAATAACGATAATTGGATTGAAGTTGATTTTTCAAATTGGGATAAAAATAATGATTTAGGAGAAAAATTTACAGTTATAAAGAACTCCATAATAAATAAGAATTTAATATCTTTTGAGTATTTTAATGCAAATGGAGAGTTACTAGAGCGTATTGTTGAACCATTAAAATTAGTTTTTAAGGGGCAGGGGTGGTATTTATATGCTTATTGTAGAAAAAAAGAGGATAATAGATTTTTTAAACTTACAAGAATGAAGAGTGTAAATGTAATTTCAGAAAGGTTTGCTAGAGTTGTTCCTAATAAAATATTTACAGAAAAGGATATAGGATATTCTAAAGAATTAGTAAAGGTAAAAGTAAGAATAAATAAGAAACTAGCATTTAGGGTATTTGATGAGTTTAAAAATTACTCTCTAGATGATAATGGAGATTTTATAGTTAATTTAGATTTACCAGTAGATGATTGGATGTTTGGATACCTAATGTCTTTTGGTGATGATATAGAGGTCCTTGAACCTTTGAATATAAGGGAGAAAATAAAAAATAAGTTAATGAATTCTCTAAATAGGTATTAATATGACATGATGGTGTCATATTAATACCTATATAATATAAATACAGTTAATTATATAGAAGCTCATTATTAAATTCTAATAATAGATTATTTATATAATTGGAGGTAGATTATGAATATAAAAAGGGGAATTAAGATGGATAAATTAGATTATAAAAAGGCATTTAAAGATTTATATTTACCCAAAACACAACCTATAGAAATAACAGTACCCTCAATGATCTTTATAATGGTAGATGGACAAGGAAATCCCAATGATAAAGATGGAGAGTATCAAAAGGCTGTTGAATTACTATATGGTTTATCTTATACAATAAAGATGAATAAGAACATAAGAAATGAAATAGCAAACTATTTTGACTATGTTGTGCCACCTCTTGAAGGACTGTGGTGGTTAAAAGATGATGATATGGATTTTAGTAAAAAACATAAATATATTTGGACTTCTATGATACGACAACCTGATTTTGTAACACAAGAAATATTTGACTTTGCTTGTGAGGAATTAAAAAAGAAAAAGCCTAATGTTGATATATCTAAAGCAAGGCTTGAAATATTTAATGAAGGTTTGTGTGTTCAATGTATGCATATAGGTTCATTTGATCAAGAATATTCTACGACTGAAAAAATTGATAAATATATTGCAGAAAACAATTTAAGTAATGATATTAGTAAGACTAGCCAAGATGGTAAAATTAGAAGACATCACGAAATTTATTTATCAGATCCAAGAAAAGTTAACAAAGAAAAAATGAAAACTGTCATAAGACACCCTGTTAGGAGGAAGTAATGGAGGAAGTTATAACATTAAATTATGATAATATTGATTCTGAACATATTTGTTGCTCTTTATCAGATAAAAAGGGTGAATGTGGAGTTTATCTAAAGAAGAAATGGTTAAAAGAAAGATTCAATGATGGATTAGTATTTAATAAAATAAATGTTAGAGGAAAAGTTTTTATTGAATATATTCCATTAGAAAATGCATGGGTACCTATTGAAGGAGATAATTTTATGTTTATAAATTGCTTCTGGGTATCAGGAAAATTCAAGGGTCAAGGGTACAGTAATAAATTGTTAATGGAATGCATTAATGATTCAAAGAAAAAAGGAAAGAATGGTATCGTGGTTATTTCATCGAAAAAGAAAATGTCATTTTTATCTGATGGAGATTACTTAAAATATAAGGGATTTAAAGTATGTGATACAGCATTTCCTTATTATGAATTATTGTATTTATCCTTTTATAATGAAGATAACTTACCTAAATTTAAAGATAATGCAAGACATGGAAAAATTGATGAAAAGGGATTAATATTATATTATTCTAACCAATGCCCTTTTACCAGCAAATATGTTGATTTAATAAGAAAAATTTCAAGTGAAAAGAAAATTGATATAAAGATAATTAACTTTGAAACTAAAGAGCAAGCTCAAAGTTCTCCATGCCAATTTACAACGTATAGTTTATTTTATAATGGAGAATTTATAACAAATGAAATATTATCAGAAAATAAGTTTAATAAACTTATTATAGAAAAAGGACTTATTTAGGAGAGATATATATGAATTATATACCTGCAAAAAGTATTTTATCTGGATATAGAGAAGGTAATAATTGGTTTGGAATTAATTATAATATGAATATATATAAGGGTTGCAATCATGGATGTATATATTGCGATAGTAGAAGTGACTGCTATGGTATAGATAACTTTGAAATTGTTAGGGCTAAAGAAAATTCAATAGAATTAATAAGAAGAGAATTAAAGTCTAAAAGGAAAAAAGGAGTTATTGGGACTGGTGCTATGAGCGATCCGTATAATTCTTTTGAAAAAAAGTACTCTTTAACTCGTAGCGCATTAGAAGCCATTGATAATAATGGTTTTGGAGTAGCAATCGCAACAAAAAGTGATTTAATCACAAGGGATATTGATATTTTAAAAAGAATTAAAAGTCATTCACCTGTACTTTGTAAAATCACAATTACAACATCACAAGATGATTTGTGCAGAAAAATTGAACCAAATGTTGTAGTTACTTCTAAGCGATTTGAAGCGATAAAAAGATTAGCAGATGAGGGAATTTATACAGGAATATTATTAATGCCTATTTTACCATTTATTAATGATAGCGAAGAAAATATAATTAATATTGTAAGACTGGCGAAAAAAAATGGAGCTAAGTTTATTTATCCTGCTTTTGGAGTTACTTTAAGATCAAACCAAAGAGATTATTTTTTTGACATGCTAAACAAGTCTTTTCCTGGAATTAAAGAAATATATATAAAAATATTTGGAAATGAATATATGTGTAATAGTCCGAATGCTAGAAATTTATATAAGGTATTTGCTAATGAATGTGAAAAATTGGGACTATTTTATAAAATGAATGATATAATTTATAATTATAGAGAAGTGTATAAGGATGAACAATTAAGTTTATTTTAATACAAAATAAGAATATGGATATTTTTAGATACCTTTATACAATTTGGGTATCTTTTTATTTTAATTAAATATTAATCTGAATTTTGTACAAGAATATTTTATATGTTATTATTATTGTAAAGTATTATGAGGAAATGTCTTTGAAACATCTCCATAACTTACTTTTATACTAGGAGGATATTATGATAAAAGCTGTATTATTTGATTTAGATGGAACTTTGTTAGATACAAATGAATTAATTTATAATTCTTTTGATAAAACATTTAAAGAAAAGTTAGGAATAGAATTGAAAAAAGAAGAGATTTTAGATTTCTTTGGAAGACCTTTAAAAGAACCTTTTATGAGACATGCAATTGAAGAAAATGTTGATGATTTAGTAGCATACTATAGAGCGTATAATGAGGGAATACATGATAAGATGTGTTTTGCATTTGATGGAGTTAAAGAGCTTTTAACTAATCTTAAGAAAAAGAAAATTAAAATAGGTATAGTAACATCAAAAAGAGAAGAACTTGCCGTAAGAGGAATGAAGATAGCAGAAATATATGATTTCATGGATGTAATTATAACACCAGAATCAACAATTCTTCATAAACCCAATCCAGAGCCAGCACTTAAAGCATGTAGGGAATTAGGAATAGAACCAAATGAAACTATTATGGTTGGAGATAGTTATTATGACATATATTGTGGAAAATCAGCAGGATGTAAAACTTGTGCAGTAAATTATACTTTTATAGGAATAGATAAATTAAAAGAATCTAATCCAGATTATTTTATAGACAAGCCAATTGATATTTTAAATTTATTATAATTAGGAGGGCAAGATGAAGAAAATAGTAATTTTAGATGGAAAAACTTTAGGGGAATTAGATTTTTCTAAATTGAGAGAGTTTGGAGAAGTAGTTTATTATGATACTACAAAACCAGAAGATGTAGTAGAAAGAATAAAAGACGCTAATATAGTTTTAACTAATAAGGTAGTATTAAACGAGAATAATTTAAAGGAAGCTGAAAATTTAGAACTAATATGTGAAACTGCTACTGGATTTAACAATATCGATATAGTATATGCAAGGAATAATAATATTGCAGTTACAAATGTTGCAGGATATTCAACTAATACCGTTGCTCAACATACTTTTGCTACAGTGTTATCTTTATATGATAAAATATCTTATTATGATAATTATGTTAAATCTGGAGATTATGCAAAATCAGGACTTTTCACTAATGTAAATAAGCCTTTTTATGAATTAGAAGGTAAGACATGGGGAATTATAGGCTTTGGAGCAATAGGAAAAAGAGTAGCGAAGATAGCAGAAGCATTTGGAGTTAATGTAATTTATTATTCTACTTCAGGAAAAAATTCAAATAGTGAGTATAAGAGAGTGAATTTTGATGAATTATTAAGTTTATCAGATATAATTTCTATTCATGCTCCATTAAATAAAGATACACAAGGTTTAATAAACTATAATGCTCTTAATAAGATGAAAAAGTCAGCTATATTAATTAATATGGGGAGAGGGCCAATAGTAGTTGAAGGTGATTTAGCAAAGGCAATAGATGAGGAACTTATTGCTGGTGCTGCTTTAGATGTATTTGAAATAGAGCCTATTAAAGAAGATAATCCATTGACCTCTATAAAAAATAAGGACAATTTAGTTTTAACACCACATATTGCTTGGGCAAGCGTAGAAGCAAGGGAAAGATTATTTGAAGAAGTAATTAAAAATATTAAAGCTTTTTATAATGGAGAGATAAGAGGACGAGTTGAAATATAAAATTAATAAGATATCTTAGAAATATTTGACAAAAGGATAAATTTATAGTATATTACTGATTAATTAAATATTGAAAGGCTTAGAATGAGAGTAGTAAAAAGTAAGAGATGTTAAAGAGAGTAGGGAGATGGTGAAAGCCCACGTATTATCGCTTTTGAACTCGCTCAGGAGCTGCAAGACTGAATTAGTAGGTTTTGCCGGCATTGTTATGCTGTTATTTTAATTAAGTTAAAACTTGGATGGTACCGCGTAAATCGCTCCAATTAGGAGTAGGTTTATGCGGTTTTTTTACTTTATATATTTATAAATAAGGGGGCATTTAAATGAATTATAAAAAGTACAAGAAGTTTCAAACAATTAAATTAAAGGAAAGAACATGGCCAGATAATGAGATTAAAAAATCACCTATATGGTGTAGTGTGGATTTAAGAGACGGAAATCAAGCATTAATTAATCCTATGACAGTAGAAGAAAAAATAAAAATGTTTAATCTTTTAATAGAATTAGGATTTAAAGAAATAGAAATTGGATTTCCATCAGCTTCACAAATAGAATTCGACTTTTTGAGAATTTTAGTAGAAAACAACTTGATTCCTGAAGGGGTGAAGGTTCAAGTTTTAACACAAGCTAGGCCACATTTAATAAAAAGAACATTTGAAGCCTTAGATGGGGTAAAAGAGGCTATAGTTCATATATATAATTCTACATCCATACTTCAAAGGGATGTTGTTTTTAATATGAGCAGAGAGGAAATCAAGTCTATAGCAGTAGAGGGAACAAAACTAGTTAAAGAGTATGCTAAGTCTTTTAATGGAAAATTATATTTAGAATATTCACCAGAAAGTTTTACAGGAACAGAAGTTGATTATGCATTAGAAGTATGTGAAGCTGTATTAGATACTTGGGGAGCAGATGATAAAAATAAGGTAATTATAAACTTACCATCAACAGTAGAAATGGATACACCAAATGTATTTGCAGATCAGATAGAATGGATGAGTAGAAATTTTAGCAATAGAAATAGAGTAATTTTAAGCGTGCATCCACATAATGACAGGGGCACAGGAGTTGCAACTGCAGAACTTGCAATGTTAGCAGGTGCAGATAGAGTTGAGGGTACTTTATTTGGAAATGGAGAAAGAACAGGAAATGTTGATATATTAAATTTAGCATATAATATGTTTTCTCATGGAATAAGTCCAAACTTACAATTAGATAATATAAATAAAATAATAGATGTTTATGAAAAGTGTTGCAAAATACCTGTTCATATAAGACATCCTTATGCAGGAGAACTTGTATTTACTGCATTTTCAGGTTCACATCAAGATGCAATAAATAAGGGAATGAAAAAGTATATAGAAAGAAACCAAAATACTTGGGAAGTTCCATATTTACCTATAGATCCTACTGATTTAGGAAGAGAATATGAAGCCTTAGTAAGAATAAACAGCCAATCAGGAAAAGGTGGAGTGGCCTTCGTATTAGAAAGTCATTTTGGATATAAGATGCCTAAGAGTATGCATAAAGAGTTTGGAGATATAATACAAAAGGTAACAGAAAAGCATGGAGAAATATCACCAAAAGTAATTATGGAAAAGTTTAGAGACGAGTATTTAGATTTTGTAGGCCCATTTAAACTATTAAAGTTTAAGATTGAAGATAGTGATAGTTTAGACTTCGAATCTCAAAATACTAAAATAAATGTTACTTTCTTATTTAATGGGGAAGAAAAGAGCTTTATAGCAGAAGGAAATGGACCTATAGATTCATTAAAGAAAGCATTAATTAAAAGTAATTTAGTAGAAACCACAATACTAGATTATGCAGAACATTCTTTAGGTGAAGGTTCAGAAGCTAAGGCAGCAGCGTATGTTGAAATGAAAAGATTAGATAATTCTAAAGTTACCTTTGGAGTAGGGGTAGATAGTAATATAACTATAGCATCAATAAAAGCAGTATTTAGTGCAATAAATAGACTTTATAAAAAACACATGTAGATTTACAAGCAAGACTACAGTTCATAGTTGTTTTAAATTGCGAATATAAAGGCTACGATAAATAGATATGTTTCATAAGCTAAATAGCTACGCAAAGAAGTACTAGCCTCGGAGAACTGCTATGCCAAGAGTTTCGGTTAAACTCGCTGCCCTCAGACAAACCAACAACACTAAGGCATAGTAGTTCTTCCTTCACCAAGTACTTCTAGTTTCTCGCTATATGCTTATTCACATACTCTATTTACCTTCGCCAAACTTATATTAAGAATTTAAATTAATAATGAATTAAATTATTGGTAAAAAATAATTGGTGAGGGAAATTAAAAATTTAGTTAAGTGTAGCAGACTATAATTGAGATTGTCCCTGTTCTCTGTTACTTTATTCCAAAAACTGCAAACTGTGAATTGTGCACTGCGAACTGAAAAATGCTTCGTATTTTTTACTATTACCAACTAGAAAAGATCGAGTATAAACTCGATCTTTATTTTATATATGGAAGTGGTAAATAGTTTTATAAATTTTCAGCTTTTTCTTTTGACCATTTATTTTCTTGCCATTCTTTAAGCAAGTCATCAAGAATTTTTCTTAAAACTTTACCAATTATATAGTAAAAATTGTCATTAAGATTGGCAAGTGAAATTCTTAATGACCATTCAGAAGAAGCAAATCCATCTCCATTTAATAAGATTATAGAGTAATTTTTAGCTAAATCATATAATATATCAAATGGGGTATAGTGTGACGCTATGTAATTAGAAAAGTCTTCATTGAATTTATTTTTTGCCCAATCAATTATATTTAGTTCAGCATAATATGAAGAATCATTAGGATTATCTATAAGATTTAATTCCATACCTTCAAATAATAAAGCTTTACGTCTTTTACATATTTCAATAGTAAGATTTTTATAATTATTATTATAATCAACTAGAGTAAAGGCACAAAATAAAGCCATTTGAACTTGCTGAGGCGTTGATAAGCCAGCAGTATGATTAAGAGCAACTTGTCTACTATCAGCAACTAATCTATCTATAAACTTTATATTATTAGGATCAGATGACATGTGTTTATATCTTTTATTTAATTCTGTTTTATCTTTAGGTGAAAGATTCGTTAAAAGATTATTAAATACATTGTTTTCATTTAAAAATATTGCACCAAGTCTCCAACCAGTAACTCCAAAATATTTCGATAAGGAATACACACCTAAGGTATTGTATGGTAAATGAGCAACTATAGATTTAAACTTTTCTATGAATGTACAGTAAACATCATCAGTTATTATCATTAAATTTGGATTATAGTTTTTAACTACATTAACTAAATCATTCTTACATTTATCACTTAATGCTATTGAAGCAGGATTGTTTGGGTTAACAATGAATAATGCTTTTATATTAGTATCCTTAAGTTTTTCTAGTTCCTCAATTGGATATTGGCAAGTTGGATTATTATTTTCATCTAATTCATTTGCATGAATCCTTATTACTTCAAAATCATAGTTAGGTAAATGAGGAATTTCTAGATAAGGTGTAAAAATAGGTGTCATTAAAGCAATTTTATCACCTTTGTTTAATAGCTTGTTTGATGTTAGAGAGTCAAAAATATAACACATTGCAGCAGTTCCACCTTCAACAGCAAAAACATCAAATTTATTATTAAATTTAGTATCACCACATAATTCTTTTAATAAGTATTTATTAACTATTTTTTCTATATGAATAAGCATTTTATCTGGAAATGGATAGTTATCACCAATAATTCCATCGGTAATTTCAAATAAAAAATCATCTGGATTAAAACTAAACTCTTTAATGCAATAATCTAGTATTTCTTTTAATAAACTAATTCCAGGTAGATTAGTGTTTCTAGTGTAATAATCTAAAAACCTTTCGTAAATTCCATTTTTACTAACCATACCAGCTATGTCATTTATGCATAAATTTCTTTGGCATTCTAAAACAGCAAAATGGCCAAGTGTAAAAAAGGCTTGTCTAGGGGTTGAAGAAGTCCAATTAGGATTACCTCTACCAGCATCTAAAATATTTCCATTAAATTTTCCCTTATTAAGGTTAGCTAATTCAATCAATTTATCTTTAAATTCGAAAGGGCTTATTTTACCATAAAGATTTGATAAGTAGTCCTTTGTTAATTCTATGTCCATTATGGATACTCCTTTTCAAATGTACTATTAATTCTATTAATAGTATATATCTTCATTATAAAAAATCAATGAATTCTTGCAAAAAATATAATTACTGCAATAAATGATTCAAAAACTGATAATTTATTAAAGTATGTTGATTATAAAAGATAAAAAATTATTAATATGTTAAATGTTAATAATTATAAAAATAAAAAATATTGAGAGTATTTTTTGTAATTAATATAAAAAGAGGTTGAAGTTTTTGAGGAAAGCATATATAATCGTAATATAATTTAATAATGTTCGGTTGAAGGTAGCGGGAGAGAGATTTTTAAATAAATCCACCGAAGAAGTAAATCTTTCAGGTATTAGGACCGCTATTGGACGAACCTCTGGAGAGACTCAGAGATGAGCACCGAAGGAGCAAGATAATTTAAAGTTTAAATTATTGAAACTCTCAGGTAAAAGGACAGGGGATAAGATAGGTCTATAAATTTTTATTATTTAATAGATCTTATTTACCTATCTATTCTCCTCCGTAAATTTAAATTTAAGGGGGATTTTTTATGTTAAATCAAATTCAATCAATTTTAAACACTATCAATTCTATAATATGGGGGCCACCACTATTAGTATTATTAGTAGGGACAGGAATATACTTAACCTGGAAATTAAAACTACTACAAATATTTAAACTACCTTTAGCGCTAAAATACATATTTTCAAAAGAGGAAGATACTGATGAGGATGCAAAAGGTGATGTTACTAGTTATGGAGCCTTATGTACAGCTTTATCAGCAACTATAGGAACAGGAAATATAGTTGGAGTTGCTACTGCAATTAAGGCTGGAGGACCAGGAGCATTATTTTGGATGTGGATAGCGGCTTTTTTTGGCATGGCTACTAAATATGCTGAAGGAGTACTTGCAATAAAATATAGAGAAATAGATGAGAATGGACAAATGGCTGGTGGACCAATGTATTATATAAAAAATGGGCTAGGATTAAATTGGTTAGCAAAATTATTTGCCATATTTGGAGTAGGGGTTGCTCTACTTGGAATAGGAACATTTGGACAAGTAAAGTCTATTGCTGATGCAGCAAAAATAGGATTCAATATTCCATTTATAGTTACAGCAGTAGTAGTTACTATATTAGTGGCCTTAGTTACTCTAGGAGGAATAAAAAGAATTTCAAGTGTATCAGAAAAAATTGTTCCTTTTATGGCTATACTATATATAGTGGGAGTTATTCTGGTACTAATATTTAATTTTACTAAAATACCTTCAGCTGTTAGCTTAATAATAAGAAGTGCATTTAATCCTAAAGCAGCTTTAGGAGGTGCAGTAGGAATAACTATTTCAATTGCCATGCAAAGAGGAATTGGAAGGGGAGTATTTTCAAATGAAGCAGGACTTGGTAGTGCACCCATAGCAGCAGCAGCAGCAAAAACAAAATCTCCTGTAAGACAAGGATTAATTTCTATGACAGGAACATTTATTGATACTATTATAATTTGTACAATGACTGGATTAGTTATTGTTGTTACAGGAAGCTTTACTGGAAACTTAGAAGGTGCAAATTTAACTACAGCAGCCTTTGAAAATGGATTGCCAATAGCTTTATTAGGGAAGTATATAGTAAATATAGGTTTGATATTCTTTGCGTTTACAACTATATTAGGATGGAATTATTATGGGGAAAGATGTATTGAATATTTATTCGGCGTAAAGGGAATAAAACCTTATAAAATTATTTTTATAGCTTTAGTTGCAGTAGGATCTTTTTTACCATTGGAGATGATTTTTATTATAGCAGATATAGTTAATGGACTTATGGCCTTTCCAAATCTAATTGGATTAATAGGGCTAAGACATGTTGTTATTTCTGAAACACAGAAGTTTTTTGATGATATAAAAGAAATTGATACGGATGGAATTGAAGAAAAAATGACAGTTTAAGGTGGAAAAACTCCACCTTTTTTATATAATGGATTTTCTTAAATATTAATTAAATTTTCATAATAAACTTTATATAAATAAAATATTATTTATAATATATGTATATATTTATAAAGAAGAATATTTGGAGGTGGTGTTTTGGAGTACAAAGGAACATATAAAGGAATAGGTGATTATAAGGAAAGTTACAGCAAAAATATTATGAAGAAAATTATTTTAAGTGTAACTTTTATTATTACATTAATGGTTACAATAGTTTTTATAACCGCAGAATATATTAATAAATCAAGTAAAGAAACAATACTTTCAAATGAAGAAATAATTAAATACATAAATATAAGTGATGATTTAAGCGCTGGAGGGATTCAATTAAATTGGCAAGAAATAGCAGCAATAAATGGGGCTATAGCTGATGGTAACTTTGAAATTAATGGTGAGAATATAAATAATATAGTAAATTCATTTTACTACAAAGATGATTCAGGAAATGTTGTAGAATTAAAGAAATTTAAAGCCGCAATTAAAGCATTAAATTTAAGTAGTGAACAAGAAGAAAAAGCCAATGAATACCTTGAAGGACTGAAAAATAATTATATACACAGAGAATTAATAATGGACAATTCTAAGCTTCAGTTTATAGATAAGGTTTCGGAGGTTGCTTATGATAATTATAAAAATTATGGTATATTACCTTCTGTAACAATTGCTCAAGCTATTTTAGAATCTGGATGGGGTGAGTCTACTTTATCATCTAAATATAATAATCTTTTTGGGATAAAAGCAGATGAAAGATGGAGTGGAGATAGTATTGATCTTGAAACTAAAGAGAATTATGACGATGTTATTGTTGGAGCATTTAGATCTTATGGTGATATAAAATCTTCTATAAAAGATCACGGAAAATTTCTTTATGAAAATGAAAGATATTCTGCAAATGGATTATTTCAAGCTAAAGGCTATAAAGAGCAAGCACAAGCTTTAGAAAATGCAGGTTATAGTACGGCAAAAGATGAGGAAGGAAATTTAATTTATGGAGATAAATTAATAAGAGTTATTCAAGAAAATAATTTAATGTTATATGATACGAAGGTAAAAAGATAATAGTGGCTGTATTAAAGACAGCCACTTAAGAGTTGATAATTTATTATATCATTTTCTGAATGTTACACAGACTATTTTACACTCTCTAATTTTTTATTGTTAGATAGTGGTTATTTAATCTTGAACTTAGATTCATTAGAAACTAAATCAATTTGTTTTTTTGAAAGGGAGTCTATTCTTATGAAAAAGTTACCTTTGTTTATTGTATTAATAAACTTAATAAGTGTTTTTTCATCACCTTGAACTTCCATTTCAACCATTCCATTATCCATATTACGAACCCATCCAGTTAACTTCAAGTTAGCTGCATTCATTTGGCAAAAGTATCTAAAGCCAACCCCTTGAACTCTACCCTCAACAATAATATAGCATCTAATCATAAATTCACCTCGTATAGTAAGATTATATAAGTTGAAATAAATATTCTACTCTCAACTAAGTTATTTTTAAAGCTTATAGCATTTAAGTAAAATCAGCATTTTAGCAACTTATATAAAAAAAATTATAACATAAATATAATATTGGTATGAAGATAATATTATTAGTTTATGGATAAAAATGATATAATAAGTATGAGAATTTAATGCAAGGGGGAATATTATATGGAAAAGTCACTAGTATTAATAAAACCAGATGCAGTGGAAAAAAATATAATAGGAAAAATAATCGCTAAGTATGAGGAAAATGGACTAAAAGTAATGGCACTAAGAATGGAAACGATATCTAAGGATTTTGCATGTAAGCATTATGAAGAACATATTGGGAAAAGCTTTTTTGATCCATTAATAGCATTTATAACTAAAGGACCTTTATGTGCATTGATTTTAGAAGGAGAAAATGCAATAGAGAAAATTAGAGAAATTAATGGAAGTACAAATCCAGAAGTGGCTGAAGAAGGTACCATAAGAAAGTTATATGCTACAAATAATAGAGAAAACTGTGTTCATGCATCAGATAGTCCTAAAAGTGCAGAAAGAGAAATAAAATTGTGGTTTGGAAATTTAAATTTATAATTAAAAAGAGGCTGTCGAATAGACAGTCTCTTTAATTTATTTTTACCTTTAACCAGGCATCATCATATAGTTTTATTTTGCTACCTAAATCTTTAAATATTTCACATTTATCAAGGATCTCATCAGCAGGATAAACAGTTTCATCTTCTTTAGTTTCTTCATCTAATAATTCATAAGCAGCTGAATTAGGAGTTGCATAACCTATATATTCCACATTTTCTTTAGCATTTTCGGCAGCGGATAAGAAGTTTATAAATTCTTCCGCCTCACTTTTATGCTTTGCTCCCTTTGGGATAACCATAACATCAAACCATTTATTTGAGCCTTCTTTAGGAACAACATATTGAAGATTTAAATCTGGAGCTTCATCTTGAATAAATATTGCATCACCAGAGTAAACAGTAGCAAAGGTAGCTTCACCGTTTATCATTTTATCTTTAACTTCATCCATAACATAAGATTGAACTAAAGGCTTTTGCTTTATTAATTCTTGAGTAGCTTCTTCCAATTCATTTTTATTAACTGAGTTTAAAGAGTATCCAAGTTTAACTAAAGAAATAGCAAGAGTATCTCTTATGGAATCAAACATAAATATTTCATTTTTATATTTTGGATCCCATAATATATCCCAACTATCTACAACATCATTTACTTTATCAGCATCATATATTATTCCTATTGTTCCCCACATGTATGGAACTGAGTATTCATTATTAGGATCGTATTGAAGATTTTTAAAATCATCTCCAATATTTTTATAATTAGGTATATTATTAAAGTCAATTTTTTCTAACATATCTTCATTTAGCATTTTTTCCACCATATAATCTGAAGGGAAAATTAAGTCATAGGTTCCAGGACTGTTTTTTACCTTTTGATACATAATTTCATTTGATTCATAAGTATCATAAATTATATTAATACCTGTTTCTTCCTCAAATTTTGTGATTAAGTCTTCATTTATATAATCTCCATAGTTAAATACATTAAGGGTTCTTGTAGCATTTGAATTATCACTATTTTTGTTGCATCCTACAAAAGATGATGATATTAAAAATAATGATGATAAGATAGCAATAGATTTCTTAAGCTTTTTCAATTTTATCACCTCTTGATAAAAATTCTTTTCTATTAGCAATTAATAGAAGAGTTAAAACTGTTACAAACATCAAAGTTGAAAGAGCATTAATTTCAGGTTTAATTCCTCTTCTCGCCATAGCAAATATTTCTATAGAAAGGTTTGTAACTCCAGGTCCCGCAGTGAAGAAACTAATTACGAAATCATCAATAGACATTGTAAAAGCCATTAACATACCAGCAAAAATTCCAGGTTTAATTTGAGGCAATATTATTTTTCTTAATGTATAAGCTGGAGTAGCACCTAAGTCCAATGCAGCATCTTCTATGTTTTCAGGTAACTGTCTAAGTTTAGGTAAAACAGCTAAAATTACATAAGGAATATTAAATGTAATGTGAGCAAGAAGCATAGTAGTAAAGCCAAAATCTAATTTTGTAAGAGGTCTTATAAATATAAATAAGCTCATTAAGGCAATACCAGTTACTATGTCTGGATTTAATACAGGTAAATAATTAATATTTAATAAAAGAGCTTTTTTAGGTCCCTTCATTTTATTTATTCCAATAGCTGCTAAAGTACCAATTATAGTAGCTACAATAGAAGAAATCATTGCAATAACAACAGTGAAAAATAAAGCCTTAAGAATTCTTTCATTCTGGAATAGGTCAGCATACCATCTTAATGTAAAGCCAGACCATTTCCCCATGGTTTTTGAATCATTAAAGGAGAAAATAATTAATGCTAATATTGGGGTGTATAAAAATATAAATATAAGTAATAAATAAGATTTCTTAATAAAGTTTTCAAGTCTTTTTACCATAACTGATTTCCTCCTCCTTCTTTAGCATCAGAATTGTCAAACCTACTCATTATAGCCATAGATACTAATATTATTATCATCATAAATATAGAAATAGATGAACCAAAATTCCAATCACCCATCATAGTAAATTGTTGTTCAATTAGATTACCTAAAAGCATATATTGTCCACCACCAAGTAATCTTGAGATTACAAATGTAGAAACAGCTGGCATAAATACCATAGTGATTCCTGAAATAACTCCAGGCATACTTAAAGGTAAAACTATTTTCCTAAATATCTCACCTCTATTTGCACCTAAATCTGCAGCTGCATTTAATAAATCTTTATCCATTTTTGTTAATACAGTGTATATTGGAAGCACCATAAATGGTAAAAAGTTATAAATCATACCAAGTATTACAGCTCCATCATTATATAAGAAAGTAAAAGGGCCAAAACCTAAGTAACCAAGAATATTATTTACAAAGCCATTTTTACCTAAGATAGGTAACCAAGCATAAGTTCTAAGCAAAAAGTTCATCCACATTGGTACTATAAAAAGCATAATTAAGATATTACCTTTTGAAGGTTTCATCTTAGAAATTATATATGCAACAGGGTATCCTAGAATTAAGCACCATAATGTTGATAAAAACGCAAGCCATAAACTTCTAGTAAAAACCTTTATATATTGAGATTGAAGTAGTCTTGTAAAATTTTCTACTGAAAATGTATAATCTCCTTCAGGTGTTAATATAGTAAAGCCGAAGAATAAAACTATTATTAAAGGAATTATAATAAATAGAGCACTCCAAATTATGAAAGGAGATGCAGCAAAGTTTTTATTAATATTTTTTGCCTTACTCATTATTTGAAACCTTTCTCATAATATGAATATCTTCTGGATAAATATCTAATCCTATAACAGAATTTACTTCAGCAAATTTAGTATTGTGAATTATCCATTTATTATTTCCTTCTTCAACTTCTATTTCGTAATGAACACCTTTAAAAATTATTGATTTTACTGTACCTTTTAACATTCCCTTATCAGCATCTACAATTTTAATATCCTCAGGTCTTATAACTACATCAATTAATTCATTTGGATTAAACCCTTTATCAACACAAACAAAAGTGTTATTACAGAATTCTACTTTAAAATCCTCTAACATAGTCCCATCTAAAATATTACTTGCACCTATAAAGTTAGCAACAAATGCATTAGCAGGTTCATTGTATATATCTTCAGGAGATCCCATTTGTTGAATCTTACCTTTATTCATAACTATAATAGTATCAGACATTGTTAATGCTTCTTCTTGATCATGAGTTACAAAGATGAAAGTAATTCCAAGTCTTTGTTGCATTCTTTTAAGTTCAATTTGCATTTCTTTTCTAAGTTTTAAATCAAGAGCTCCAAGAGGTTCATCTAAAAGCAGAACCTCTGGTTCATTAATTAAAGCTCTAGCAATAGCAACTCTTTGTTGTTGTCCACCACTTAAAGAATCGACGCTTCTTTTTTCAAAGCCTTCTAAAGAAACCAATTTAAGCATCTCTTTAACCTTTAAATCTATTTCATTTTTAGGAGTTTTTTTAATTTTTAATCCAAATGCAATATTTTCATATACATTCATATGAGGGAATAAAGCATATTTTTGGAATACAGTATTTACCTGTCTTTTGTATGGAGGTAAAGATGAGATATCATTTCCATTAAATAGAATTTCACCTCTATCAGCAACCTCAAATCCAGCAATTATTTTTAATGTTGTTGTTTTACCACATCCACTAGGACCAAGTAATGTTAAAAATTCATTCTTTTTAATATTTAATGAAAGATTATCTAGAACGCAATTACCATCAAAGGATTTAGAAATACCTTTCATTTCAATTATGTTTTGTTTCAAAATAAACACCTCTTTCTATAGATTTAAAATGATGGTGGAGTACTTATCCAAATAACTTTAGCTTGTGTTTTTCCACCATTTGAAATATAGTGATTAGATCTAGGTCTAAAATAAAAGCTTTCACCTTTTTTTACTTTAAATTTCTTTTTTCCTAGATGTAAAATTATAGTTCCAGATAAAACAAAACCAAATTCTTCACCTTCATGAGGTTCTTCTTCTGTATATCTTCCATCAGGTTCAAGAGTTATCATTATTGGTTCCATTTCATTTTTTTGTGCATTAGGTATAAGCCACATTAGCTTATATTTTAAATCATTATTTTCAGTTTCGAACATATCTTCATATGTATAAGTAACTTTCTCTTCACTAGCATCACTAAAAAATTCTGTGAGATTTGTACCGAGAATTTCTAGTATGTCAATTAATGTTGCTATTGATGGAGAAGTCAAGTCATTTTCAACTTGTGATATAAATCCTTTAGAAAGTTCACATCTATTAGCAAGTTCTTCTTGAGTCAATTGCTTTTCAATACGAAGTCTACGAATTTTTTCTCCTATTTCCACAATTACACCTTCCATCATATAAATTTTATAATACTAAACTAAAAGTTTAAAATTACTAAACAAACAATAAATATTATAAATATTAATATGATAAAAATCAATATTTTTTCAAATAATATATAAAAAAATTTTTTCATCAAAGTCTGACTATATATATACTATATGATTATTTATATAATTAAGTTTAAGAAAACAGTAATGAAAGTTTAGAAATACTAAGTAAAATAATGAAAGTAAAATAATTAGAATATATTTCAAAACATTAAGTTAAAATTAAATACTAGTTATATTTCTTGATAAAAGCTGAATTTTATGAGATATTAAACTATATATTATCTGGAAGAATAAAGAAATATTTATAAATTTCTTGTTATAGGTGATGAAATGAATAATAAATTGAATTTATATAGGAGAAATGGTAAAAAAGTTTATATAAGGCAGCCTAAATTTACTGATCTATCTTTTGTAGAGGCTTTGTGGAGTAATAAAGAAAATATGGGGGAGTTAGGTAAGACATATTCTTTTCCAAAGGAAAAATGGGATATGTTCTATAGAAAAATGGTACAACCAACAGATGGAAAAAATTTTTATTGTCTTATATATTCTTTGGATGATAAGGCAATTGGGGAAGTTAGCTTTCATGGATATAATTCTGCAACTAAGGTAGCTAGAATAAATATAAAAATACATCATATGCATAGACGTAAAGGTTATGGAGAAGAGGCACTAAAGTTACTTCTAGAATATTATTTTTTTGAATTTGGTGGAGACGCAATAATAGATACTGTAAGCACAACAGAATCCAGAGAATTATTGAAAAAAATAGGTTTTGAAGAGATAAGTAATTTTAGAAATCAGTTTACTTATAAAATTACTAAAAAGAATTTTTTAAACTGTAAGATAAATAATAAAAAAATTATAAATATATTAACTTATGATAATATTAATATAATGGAATATTCAATTCCTTTTAATATATTTAGTAAAGCAAATGAAATTCTAAAGGAAGATTACTTCGAAGTTCATTCTATATCCAATAAATTACAAGTAGAAACAGAAAATATAAATGTATCTGTTAAAGAGATAATTAATAATAATATATATAAACCTAATATGCTTATAATACCAGGAGGAGAAGGTGTAAAATCAGCTGCTAAAGATAGTGTTTTAATGAATTATCTAAAATCTATCTATAGTAATTGTGATTATATAATAACATTCTCTAATGGGATATATTTTCTTAATGAATTTAATGATTTAGAAGGAATTACAGTGCCAAAATCAGAGTGGAAAATAGAAGGAACAATTCAAATAAAAAAAGCTTTTGTTGATAATGGTAAATTAATGTTTGCATCAAACATGATTGGGATAATAGAACTATGCACAGAAATTGTTAAGAAATTAGCTGGTGAAGAGGTAAGTGAAAGATTATTAAAGGAAATAGGTATATATAATTAAAGAATAGTAACATATTAAGCTAATAAGTAAATTAAAAGTAACTAAATAAAAATAGAAATTTACAATAATAGACTTTTCAGTATATACAAATTATAATGAATAAGACAAGGTAAATTTAAAGTTAATTTCCTAGATAGAGGAGAAGATAAGTATGGTAAATGGTAGAATTCATTCAATTGAAAGTATGGGTCTTGTTGATGGACCAGGTATAAGAGTAGTTGTATTTTTTCAAGGATGTAAATTAAGATGTCTTTATTGTCATAATCCAGATACTTGGAGCGATAAAGGTGGCACTGAATATACTGCTGAAGAATTAGTTAAAAGAATTAAGAGATTTAAAAGTTATTTTACAACTTCAGGTGGAGGAGTAACATTTTCTGGAGGGGATCCATTAAGACAGCCAGAATTTTTGTTAGAAGTACTTAAGGAATGTAAATCAGAAGGAATACATACATGTCTAGATACATCAGGCGTTGGATTTGGTGATTATGATGAAATACTAAAATATACAGATTTAGTTTTGTATGATGTTAAGCATCTATCAGAAAAAGGATATGAAGAGATTACTGGATTCAAAATAGAAGAAACAAATAGATTCTTAGAAGCTTGCAAAAAAGCTGGTACTAAACTTTGGATAAGACAAGTAGTTATTCCAGGTAAGACAGATAGTGAAGAGTATATGGAGGGCCTTAAGACATTTATTAATAATTTAGAAAATGTTGAAAAGGTGGAATTATTACCATATCACTTACTAGGTGTAAACAAGTATGAAACTATGGGAATACAATATAGACTAGATGGAATTCCAGCAATGAATAAAGATATTTGTAAAAGTCTTAAGGATAAATACTTTGGAGAATATTAAATTTTACGAAACAATTTTCTAGTGCACAATTAACAAGGCACAGTTCATAATAAACTATGAACTGTGCCTTGTTAACTGTGCACTGAATGAAATTTATTTATTAAGTAATTTAGAAAAATACCCTGCAGGTATTAGTCCTTTCTTCATACCTTGAATCACTGTTAAATAAGTAGCGGCTGTGTCGAATCTAGCATCATGATAATTTCCACTACCTTCAAACAATTCATTTGCTTTACTTTCAATTTGTTCTTCTGTTATTTGAAGAAAATCTATAACCTCGGATAGTTTAGGATTTTTTATATTTCCAGCTGGACTTGGTAAATTACAAATACTTTTGTAATATGACATAGTACAGAAAGTATTCTTAGGCTCCCATGTTGTATCTATAAGACCGGCTTCCCAAAGTTGTTGTAATTCATGTTTTAAAAATTTTATATCAAATTGGACATTATGACCTATTATAAAATCAGCATTAAAGAAATCAGGCATGAATTCATGAACAAAATCTAAAAATTCTTTTCCTTCTGAAAGATCATATAATTTTTCAAGTGAAAATCCATGAACTGCTTGTGCACCTTCATCCATACTATCAACTGTAAAGAAGAAGTTTTTTCCGATTGTTTTTTGTGGCTTACATGAAGCATCTATAATTATATAACTTAATTGGCATATATTTCCGGGTTTTATACTAGTAGTTTCAGTATCAAAAAAAAGTAATTTCATTTTATCCTCCTAAGAATGTAATTTACTATTATATAAACTTTAATAGAAATAGATTTAAATTTTTATGGTGTTCATCGAAACACATATATATAATAACATAAAAACTAAGAATTTATAAATTCAATTTATAAAATTGAATAATAAAAAATAACTAATAGACAACTATTAGTTATTTTAAAATTTATTTTCCTTCAAAAGCTTTTGATATAACTTTTAATAATTCAAGACAAGTTTCCAACGTTCTTTTATTATCATCTAAGTTAGGGTTAAATTCAACAAAATCCATAGCCCTTACTAATGAAGTACTAATTATACTTTCAATTATTTGTTTTCCTTCAGAAAACGTCAATCCATTTTCAACTGGTGTCCCTGTTCCTGGAACATAAGTAGGATCAAGACTATCAATATCAAAGCTAAAATGTATGTTTTTCACATTATTTTTATTTATAGCTTCTAAGAATTCCTTTAATACAAGTTCTATGCCCTTATCTTTAATATCTTTCATGGTCCATACGTTAAGATTATTTTCCTTGATTAATTCAAGTTCACCTAAATCTAAGTCTCTGCAACCTAATAAAAATACATTTTCAGGTTTAACCTTTTTACTAGAGGAATAAAGGCTAGTTAAAACATCATGACCAATTCCCATAGAACTAGCTAAAGGCATTCCGTGAATGTTTCCAGATGGGGAAGTCTCGTGTGTATTTATATCACCATGAGCATCCACCCAAACTACTGCAAGATCTTCTGCAAAAAATTTACTTGAGCCAGCAACACTTCCAAGAGCTAACGAATGATCTCCGCCAATAACTAAAGGAAGATATGAATTTTTTAATGACTCATAAACTTTATCAGCTAGTCCAATATTTGATCTCACAACTTCATCTAAATACTTCATTTTTGCGTTAGCTGCGTATTTATCATTTGAAGAAACATTTTTTACATGAACTTCGCCCATATCACAGACTTGGTGGCTTTTATTAAAAATATCTAGAAGGTTGTTCTCTCTTAAAATTTTTGGCCCATTTTCAACTCCAGGATTATCACATCCATAGAATATAGGCATATCAATAATACTAATATTCATAAAACAAACCTCCGATTTGGAATAAATTTTTTAGGGCAATAAATATATATTAATAGCTTAATGTAAATAAGTAAATAAAAAAATATAAAAAATTTATTACAATTTTATAATTTTAAATTTTATATAAAAATTTTAATTAAATACATATTATATTTATACTATTTTGTCTTAAAATGTGAAAAAAAATCAAAATATAAAGAAAAAATACAGATTATATTTTAATTTATATAGTTTATTTATTCCCTTAATAATTTATGATATTCTGTATATTAATAAATTAAAGATTCAATGAAGAAACTTATAAAAAATAAAAAAAGTAATATCATTAAAATATTTAAGCATATTTGTACTTAAATGTTTTAATGACATTACTCTAATACTTAAAATATAAGCTTCAGTCTTAGATATTTATATTTATATGAAATTTCAGAACATAAAGATTTTTTTACTTAGATTAAATATCAAAGAATTTTTTTCTATTATGTTTTTGCTTTATTTTCTCTCTTAGATTGTAAATTATGCTATCAACTTCCATAACATGCTCTTCTAAGCATAGTTGATTAACTGATTTCTACATTTTTCTTTTAGAAGAACTTGATTATTTTGAATTAGCCAATGTAAGTAAAATAGTTGCTATATATAATTTCAGTAAGATAAATAGAATGATAATTAAGAAATCATTTCACTTAATTTTTGTAATGCTTCATCCTTTGTATCAAATGAAAATTTATTTTCTTTTATATAATTTTGATCTATTTCTGGTAAATTAGCTAGTGGTTTTGAATTTGAATAAATCTTTTTTTCTGATTCTATTATATTTCCATTGGAATCAGTTTTAAATAAGCTTATATATCCATTTTCTTCACCTAAATAATATTTATTTGCTTCAAATTTATTAATGTTTGTAGCTGAATCACGGGTATAAATTAATTTATTATTATCCCATTCGTAAAGAACGTAGCCATCATCAGAAAGTTTCTCGGATAAAGCTTCTTTAGTAAGATTATCATCTAAATTTAATTTTTTCTTTAAATTTAGTAAGTTTTCTGACATATCTATATTATCATTTGTTTTTAAAGTAATATAAATATTATCAGCTAAATATTTATCATTTTCACTATATACAGTTTTATTTTCACTTTCTTCATTATTAGTTAATCTATTAGGATTAGTAAAATAATCAGTTACAAAATAGCTTAGACAAAAACAAACAGCTAATAAAGAAATAAATGAAACTAATATAGCAGCTTTTTGCTTTTTATTTAAATTTCCACTTCTGGATTTTGAATTTAAATTATTATTTGAATTATCCATGTTTATCACTCCTTGTTACTATTATTACCAAATAAGTATAAAATTAAACTATATTAATGAAAAATTTCATTTTTTAAATTATTTTTACTTCATATAGAGTAAATAATTCATATAAAGCAAATAATTAAAGTAAATAATTAAAAAATATATAATTGTTATATATTTGTAACAATTATGACAGATAAATTTAGTATAATTTTAATGGATATTGTTGTAAGAATATAAATCTTAGTTATATAATAGTAAGGTAAAGTAAGGGAGGAATTTGGATGAGCGAGAATGAGTTAACGAATAAAAGAAAAAAATCTAAGAAGAAAACAAGAAATAAAGTTATATTAATATCAGTGTTAAGTGTATTAGCAGTAATAATAGCAACAGCAGTATGGTGGTATAATAGTTTAAGAAATAGAATTTATGTAGAATATAAGCCTGAGGTCAAAAAAGAAGCAAGCTATAATGAAGTGGATGGAATTACAAATGTATTATTAATAGGAACTGATGGAAGGACATTGGATGAACCAGCAAGATCTGATTCTATTATTATAGCCACTTTAGATAATAATAATAAAAATGTTAAATTAACAACAATAATGAGAGATACATTAGTTGATATACCTGAATATGGTGAAAACAAAATAAATGCAGCTTTTGCTTTTGGAAGTGCTGAACAAAATGATGAAGGAAAACTTCGTGGTGCAGAAGGTGGAGCGGCTTTATTAATGGAGACTATAGAACAAAACTTTAATTTACATTTAGATAAATATGTTATAGTTAATTTCTGGGGATTTGAAGCTATAATAGATGAAATAGGTGGAATAGAAGTTGATATTAAAGACTATGAAATAGATGAAATAAATAAATATATAGGCGAAGCAACAGGTGTAAATTCTCCTCCAATTACTGAAACAGGACTTCAAAAGGTAAATGGACAGCAAGCTTTATCGTATGCAAGAATTAGATATGTTGGTAATGGAAACTTTGAGAGAGGCGAGAGGCAAGCAGCAGTATTATATGAAGTAGCTTCAAAGCTTAAAGAAGTTAATCCTATTAAATATGTAGGAGTAGCTAATACATTATCACAACATGTAAAAGCTAATATAGATATACCAGAAGCATTAAATTTAGCTTATACAATTTATAAATTGCCTAATTTAAATTTTGAGAGATTACAAATACCGCAAACTGAACTTATAGCAAGAGATAATTTGTATAAGGATAGAGGTTGGTGTTTATTAATAGATCTTAAGCAAAATTCAAAGATACTTTATGACTTTATATTTAAGAATAAATCACCTAATCCAGAAGAATTTGATTTATTATCAGTAGAAAATGCAGCTGCAAGATATAATGCAGAAGAAGCAAGATATAATGCATTATATAACATAAAGCCAGAAGATTATAATGATAAAAATGCAGAAAAAACACCGGATCCAGTACCAGAGAAAGAAAAAACACCAGTAACAAATCCACCAACAGGAGGGGAAACAACAAATCCACCAACAGGAGGGGAAACAACGAATCCACCAACAGGAGGAGAAACAACGAATCCACCAACAGGAGGAGGGACAACGAATCCACCAACAGGAGGAGGAACAACGAATCCACCAACAGGAGGAACTGGAGCAGCTACTTCAACGCCATAAAGTTTAAAGAGCTTTACTTTTAAGTAGAGCTTCTTTTTATTAAAAAAATGTAAATATGAACTTTGCTTTAATAAATATGATATAATCATAAAAAGAACAAGGAGGAGTAGAGTGATGGGAGTAGATTACTTATTAAATAAGATATTGGCAGTGCCAGCAATATTAATAGCTTTTGTAGCACAAGGATATGCCAAAGCTAAAGTAGCAGATAAATTAGGCGATAAAACACCAAGATTTCAAGGTAGATTAACATTAAATCCAGCAGCTCATATAGATTTAATGGGCTTTATAATGATATTATTAGTTGGCTTTGGATGGACTAAGCCTTTAGATACTAATCCAAGGGCATACAAACGAGGACAAAAGGATGCAATAAAGGTAACTATAGCAGCACCTCTTGCAAATTTGTTAGTAGGATTTATTGCTATGTTTATATATGGATTATGGGCAATTACAGCATATAAAATAGTTCCTTCATCATCATACAATATTGTGGGCATGGCTTTACAATATATATCAATAATAAATATAAATTTATTTATATTTAATTTAATACCACTTCCTGGTCTTGCAGGATTTGAATTATTTAAGGAGCTAAGTCCTAAAAACTTTTATAAAGTTGCAGATATTCTTTATCAATATCAAATGTTTATTCTTATAGGGGTGGTCTTATTAGGAAGATATATATTAGCAATACCTTCAGGTTTAATAATTGAATTATTTAGTAAAATAGCTTTTGGAATTTTAGGATTAATATTTTAAAAAAGTTTATAAAAAGACATTGCTGTATTTAGTAAAAGATTAATATTTAAACTTATAAGTATATAATTACTAATTATGAATTATTATATATACCTTTTATGTTGACAATAAAAGTTTTGTTTATGTATAATGTTTATATTAAAATAAAATAAGTATTAATATCAATGAAGAGAAGAGTACTATATTTGATTCTTTAAGCGAGTAAGGGGTTGGTGTAAGCCTTATAAGATAGAATATTAGGAAGAGAGTCTTGGAGATAGCTACTGAAATTTTATTAGTAGGATAGTTCGTATTGCTGCGTTAAAGCATTGAGTGGCATTTTATGCAATCAGAGTGGTACCGCGGAAGTTCTCCGTCTCTTATTTATTTAAGAGACGGATTTTTTATTTTTTAATTAAAAGTGAAACTTAAGGAGGATATAATAATGGATTACAAGAAAAAAGTTGCGCAAGCAATAAGTAAACATGTTGATATGGATATTGAAAGTATAGAAAAATTAATTGAAATTCCACCAAAGAGTGATATGGGAGATTATGCATTTCCGTGCTTTCAACTAGCAAAAGCTTTCAGAAAAGCTCCTAATATGATATCAGAGGAATTAGCAAGTAAAATAGATAATGAGGGATTTGAAAAGATAACTAATATTGGACCATATGTTAATTTTTTTGCGGATAAAAGTATATTTACTAAAAATACAATAGAAAAAGTATTAAGTGAAGGAGATGAATACGGTTCATCTAATATTGGAGAAGGAAAAACTATTTGTGTTGAATATTCATCACCTAATATAGCAAAACCATTTCATGTTGGGCATTTATTTACAACAGCTATAGGAAATTCTCTATATAAGATCTTTAAAAAAGAAGGATACGATGTTCAAGGAATAAATCATTTAGGAGATTGGGGAACTCAATTTGGGAAGCTTATATCTGCCTATAAAAGATGGGGAAATGAAGAAGCATTAGAAAAGAATGCTATAGATGAGCTTTTAAGAATATATGTTAAATTCCATGATGAAGCAGAAAAAGAGTCTTCACTTGAAGATGAAGGAAGAGCTTATTTTAAAGCACTAGAAGATGGTGACAAAGAAGTAGAAGTCTTATGGAAGAGATTTAGAGATTTAAGTTTAAAAGAGTTTGAAAGAATATATGAAATTTTTGATGTTAAATTTGATTCATATGCAGGAGAGGCATTCTATAATGATAAAATGGATGTTGTAGTAAATGAGTTAAAGGAAAAGAACTTGTTAGTAGAAAGTAATGGAGCGCAAGTAGTTATGCTAGATGAGTATAATATGCCTCCATGTATCGTGTTAAAAGGTGATGGAGCATCAATATATGCAACTAGGGATTTAGCGGCAGCCATGTATAGAAAGAAAACATATGATTTCTATAAGAGCATATATGTAGTTGGAACACCACAAGCTTTACACTTTAAGCAAGTATTTAAGGTGTTAGAGCTTGCAGGACATGAATGGGCAAAAGATTGTGTTCATGTAGGATTTGGGCTTGTAAAATTTGCAGATAGAAAACTTTCAACTAGAAAAGGCGAAGTTATTTTATTAGATGATTTAATTAGAGAATCTATAGATAAAACTTTAGAAGTAATAAATGAAAAAAATCCAGATTTAGATAATAAAGAGGAAGTAGCTAAGAAGATAGGTGTTGGTGCTGTAGTATTTACTTATCTAAAGAATTCAAGAGAAAAAGATATAGTATTTGATTGGAAAGAAATGCTTTCATTTGATGGTGAAACAGGTCCTTATGTTCAATATTCATATGCAAGAGCAAATAGCATATTAACAAGAGCTGGAGAACTTAAAGGAAATGCAGATTATTCTAAACTTATATCAAAGGAAGAGTTTGAATTAGTAAAAACTTTAGAAGGATTTGCGAAGCAAATACATTTAGCAACTGAAAAACTAGAACCATCAATTGTTACAAGATATGCAATTGAGGTTGCCAAAACATTCAATAAATTCTATAATGCACATTCTGTATTAAATCTAGAAGATGAGGAATTAAAAGAAGCAAGATTAGGTTTAGTAAAAGCAACATGTCAAGTTATTAAAAATTCTTTAGCTTTATTAGGAATTGAAGTTGTAGATAAGATGTAATTTAAAATGGCTTAATAAAATTTAATTAAATTTTATTAAGCCATTCTATCTTTAGTTTTTCTTTGCCAATTTAATTCCCTTTGAATCATCTTCATACATTGGACAATGGTCAGAACAGGTACCACAGTTGCAGCCACCACCTTTAGAAGACTTCTTTATAGATTTATATATTGTAGTACCAGCAAAGGCTACAATAATTAAAGTAATTAATATTTCCACGAAAACACCTTCTTTTTATAAATAATATAATTATTATAGATATTATAAAAGATACTTTGGTTATACAGATAAAAAGATATTTTTAGCATCTTTTTTCCTAATAGCTAGATCAAAGCCTCTAAGATTAACTATTATTGGGTCACCAAGAGGTGCTATTCCTTTAAATCGAATTTCCGTACCTTCAATACAACCAAGGGCTAATAATCTTTTGGCAAGCTTATCATCACCTTCAATATATTTTATTATAGCTTTTTCTCCTAATTTTAAATCACATAAACTCATACTGTCACCTCGTATTGAAAATCATTATCATATAAATATAATAACAAAATGTGAAAAAGTAGTCAATGCTTTTAAGAATTTATTAATTATAATCATTAATAAAAAAATATTCTTTTACAGATTATAAGTATAGAGAACATATAATAAATTACATAATATTATATAAGTAGGAATATTAAAATTTATATGAGTTGTAATAAATAGTCTAGTTAATTAAATTACTTTTTTAATTTATAATTATGTAGATTATTAGTTGAAACACATATATTTATTTTTATATTGTTATAAAAGGTGATATAATATTATAAGATAAAACAGAGAATTTAAAGGTGATAATGATAAGGAAGAAAGAGTGGTAATGTGATTATTAGAGAAAATATAATAGAGGTTGATTCTTTAACAAGAGATTTTATGCTAAAAACAGATTCAATAAATAGATCTCCGGAGGAACTAATATTTTTTGATTTAGAGCATTATGTATATAAAAAACCCAAATGTATAGGTGTTTTTGGAGCATGTATTTATGAAAACAACAAATTATATGTAACTCAGTATATGATTGAAAATAAGGGAGAAGTGCTGCAGATATTAGATTTGGCAAAGAGATATTTTGTTAATATGAAAAGAAAAGGAAAAAAAGCAATTGTTACTTTCTCTGGGAATAACGACTATACTGTAATTAATTATTTATTTAAAAAGTATAGAATAGCATTTAATTTCTCTAAGGAGTTTGAGGATATAGATATCCAAAGAGAATATGAAAAGGAAATGGGGCACTCAATAGGATTAAAAAATTTAGAAAAAGATTTTAATATTCATAGAGAAGGAGATCTTATTAGTGGTTCCAACTTAGCAAAAACCTTCAATAAAGTTCTGAAAGATAGAGAATATATTTTAAGAATGCCTAGAGAAAAAATAGAAACAATACTCCTATATAATGAGCAAGATGTAACTAATTTATATAATATATATATGCTTTGGAAAGCATATGTAAAGAAGGATGAAGAAGAACAAGTAATACAGGAAATACAGGAAATAGAAGAAATAGATGTATCAAAGGTTAAAAATGCTTCAGAAGATACAATTAAACAGGAAGAAGAAACTTTAATTAAAGAAGAGCAAACAATAGAAGAAATAAAATAATTAAATATTAATTTAAGAGTAAATTCTTAAATGATAGATGCTCCTAAATAATTAGGAGCATCTATCATTTCAAAGAATGGCCATCTGATTTTATTAAGATATTACCATCTAAATCTGTTCTATAAATAGGTAAATCTTTTAATCTAGATAAAACTTCCTGTGAAGGATGTCCATAACTATTATCTTCTCCAACAGATATTACTGCAACAGAAGGGTCAACAGCATCTAAAAATCTTTTTGAAGTTGAAGATGAAGAGCCATGATGTCCTACCTTTAGTACATCGCTTTTTAAATCAAATCCTTGCGTTAAAACTTCTTTTTCAGAAAGCTCTTCTGAATCACCAGTAAATAGAAAAGAAGTGGTTCCGTAGGAAATTTTTATAATAGAAGAAAAATTGTTTAAGTTTTCATATTTATTAGATATAGGTGAAAAAACTTCAACTTTAGTATTTTCTCCAAGATTTATTGACTTAATATTAGGTTTTAGTACTTTAATTTTTAAATCTTTTATTACAAGAGATTCTACCATTGTTTCAAATGCTTTTGTATTACTTTCTACTTTAGGAGCATAGAAATTTAAAATTTCAAAGTTATCAATTATATAGCTCATGTTTCCTATATGATCTTCATGGGGATGAGATGCTATTACATAATCAAATTTAGAAATTTTTAAAGATTTAAGATATTTTACTAACTTATCTTTGGAAACACTTGGACCAGAATCTATAAGCAAGTTTTTTGAATTAACTTGAATTAATATAGAATCTCCTTGACCTACATCAATGAAATGAACATTCATTCCTTTAATATTGTCAGATACAATATTTTTATTAGTTTCAATACTACATTGAAATAATATTAGTATTAAAAGAAAATTTAAAGTTATATAAATAATTTTCTTTTTCAATTGTTATCTCCTTAAAAATAATAATATATTTTATAATTGATACATATATTATAGACTTAATAAATTAAAAATATAATTGAAGAAAAAATTATATGCATTTATAATAGATAAGAAAAGTAAGATTTGGTGGTGAAAAAATATTGAATTATTTTAAAATAATTAATTACGGTATATATATGATATTTATGCAACTTAAAGCTGTAAAACGATGGTATTTAGAGAAAACAAAAGGGGAAAGAGCTGCTACAGAGTATAGTGGAAAGGTTGGAGAAGATTGGGCGAGATATACAATTCATAATGCATTAGCAATGAATGTTACAATAAAGGGCAAAGAAAACATCCCTAATGTACCATGTTGTTATATAGGCAATCATACAAGTATATTAGATATTCCAATATTAATAGATTCAGTTGGAAAGTGCATGGGGTTTGTAGCTAAAAAGGAAATGGTTAAAGCTCCAGTATTAGGATATTGGATGAGTAAATATAATTGTGTGCCTCTAGATAGAGGAAATGCAAGAGAAGCTATTAAAGTAATAAAAAAAGGTTCGGAAAATATAAAGAATGGGTATAGTATGGCTATATTTCCAGAAGGAACAAGAAGTAAAAATGGTGAATTAATGGAGTTTAAAAAAGGAAGCTTAAAGCTGGCAACAATGGCAAAAGCTCCAATTGTACCTGTTACTATAGATGGAGCTTATAGAGCTTTTGAAATAGACCGTAAATTTAAGCCTATAGATATAACAATTACATTTTCAGAACCAATATATACAGAAAACTTATCAAGGGAAGAAGAGAAATCTTTAATGGAAAAAGTAAGATCAGAAATTGCAAAAAATTTAGAGCAATAAATATAGAACCAAAAGAGTAAAAAGCTATATTATTGATATTAAGTCAATAATATAGCTTTTTATTATCTGAAATTTTATAAAAAACAATAAAACATATTATTATAAATATTTCAAAACAAACATTCGATAATAGTAGAATTTTTATTGGATTTTCAAAAATATAATTCGTAAATTTAGTGATTATTAAAAAAAACTCAAATGTATTACTTTGGTTACGTTTTCTTGCACAAAAAAAATTTAAAAATCATAATAATTTAGAAAAATGAAAAAATAAACTTTAAAAACTTGCATAATATATGTTATAATAGAAAAAAATAAGGCAAAAATGAAATTTTCATCATACACATAATTCACAAGGGGGTTAATTTATGCGTAAAGAGTTTTCAATAAGCAATGATAAAGTATTAATTAATTTTACAGCTAAATACTGTAGTACATTTGAGGAACTAGTAGAAAGTTATGGATTTAAAAGAGTAATAGAGAATTATTTAAAAAAATCTAAAAAAAAGGTAACATTAAGTTGGAGATATTTAAGACAAGGATTAAAAACAGAGGATATAGCTCAAATATCTAAAGATTTATCTAAAATATTTAAATATTGTACAGTTATGAGCGTTCAAGAAATAGTAGAGGCTAATGGAATGTATGATGACTTATTTTCAGATAAAGATAGATTCATAGCATTTATAGAAGATTTGTATTTATTCTGGAGAGGTCTAGAAAGATATACAATAATTCATAATAATAGACGTCAAGATGGATTATCAGCAGTAAGTTTTACTCAAGCAAATTCATCATTATCTAATTTAATCTTAAAGTTATATAGAAAAATAGAAAAGAATATTTTAGGATATAAACCAAATGTATTTAGACAAATACCAGTTGGGGGAAATGCTTCAATAATAATTAATAGAGTTTTATGGCCATTACCAAAAGGATATGAAGCATTAGAAGATATAGAGTTTATTGACAGTATATTATTAGAAACACCATTTATAACATATCCTAAAAAGAATACTAGAAGTGGAATGTTTACAGAGGTAAATACTAATCCATTACAATATGCTTCATTAAATAAGGATCATTGGTTTTGCTATCCAGCAAAAGTAGGAGAACTTATAGCATTCATATATTTCCATAGAGATTTTATGCAGCATGGAATAACTTTATGTAATTTATTTGAAATGGCAAGGTGTGAAGAATATAGAGGTAAAAAGCCAGATTTAATTTATGTATTTGGTGCAACAGATAATGAAACAGATAAGAAAACAGTATTCTATGATGATAAAGAAAATGATATTATGTTAGGCTACGTAAATCATTCTGTTGATATTGATTATTTTGGATATATGAAGAAGATGACTCTTACATTACACAATTTAGTAATGATTAAAAGAGGATATTTACCTATACATGGTGCTATGGTTAATATAGAGCTTAAGGATGGTAAAGCAGCAAATGTTGTTATCATGGGAGATAGTGGAGCAGGAAAATCAGAAAGCTTAGAAGCCTTTAGAACATTAAGTGAAGATCATATAAGTGATATGACAGTAATATTTGATGATATGGGAACATTTAAAGAAATAGATGGAAAGATAATTGGATATGGAACAGAAATAGGAGCATTTGTTAGATTAGATGATTTAGATCAAGGATATGCCTTTAAAGAAATTGATAGAAGTATCTTTATGAATCCTGATAAAATAAATGCTAGATTAGTAATGCCAGTTGCTCCATATAAAGAAATAGTGAAAGGATATGAAGTAGATTTATTCTTATATGCGAATAATTATACAGCGGTGGAAGAGGGCGAAAATGCTATAGAATACTTTGAAAATACTAAAGATGCTATAGAAATATTTAAATCAGGCGCTAGAATGGCGAAAGGAACAACTTCAGAAAAAGGATTAGTAGAAAGTTATTTTGCAAATCCATTTGGACCTGCGCAAAAGCAAAAAGAAACAGATATATTAATAGAAAGATATTTTAATGCTATGTTCAATGGATCTGTTAAAGTTGGGCAAATAAAAACTTGTTTAGGTATAGATGGTCAAGAAAAAGAAGGTCCAAGAAAAGCGGCGATAGAATTATTTGATATTATTAAAGAAATGAAATAAATAATTAAGAAAACCTACTTTAAAAGTAGGTTTTTTAGTTATACAATATAAATTACTATTAGGTAGTAAAACTTAAATTATTTATAGGGGTATAACATTATGAAAAAAACTTATATAATTTTCTTAGTATCAATCATTTTTATAATAAGTTTAAATCTGATTGGGTTTAATTTATTAAAGAGCCATAATTTAAAGAAAAATTATTATAATACAAAAGGAGCGAGGGTTGTAGAAGAACTAAACTCCAAAAATGTAGAAGAAGAAAAAAATAATCTTAAAACTATTCCATATAACCTATCATTTTACTTGAAAAATAATAAAATGAATTTTAATAAAAACATATTATACAAGAACAATAGATTTTATATTCCGTTATCAGAATTTTTAAGTTATTTTGGGAATAAAGAAGAAGTAGATAAGGACGATATAATAATAAAAAATCTTGCGAATATTGATATAAATAAAAAAACTTATGAAGAAGATAATAAAATTACCGATTTAAGAGGTGATATATTAAAAGAGGATAATGAATATTACATATCATTTTTTGATTTGTGTGAAATTTTAAAATTAAACACCTATTGGGATTATGAAAAAAATAGTATATACATATCTAAGAAAAGATTAGCAGAAGTAGATAAAGAAAAACCAATAAAAAGAAATAAAAAGAAAAAAGCATTTATAAGATTTGAAGATTTTGCTGCAGGAGATGTATATATTACTAGAGGAGCCTTAGAGAAAGTAAGAAAAGTTGCTGATTACATGAATGAAAATAAAGAAAGCTTTAGTGTAGCATGGGTGCCTAGATATATAAATAATACCTATAATATAGATAATGATGTATCAAAAAAAGACTCTATCCAAAATTCAAATTTAATTTTTACTTTGGATTATCTTTTAAATAGAGGTGGAAATGTAGGTTTACATGGATATACTCATCAATATAAAGATACTAATAGTATCTCAGGCTTTGAGTTTGGTGATGATGGATATAAGGATGAAAAGGAAATTAGGACAAGGGTAGAAAATGCACTGAAAATTGCAAATAAAGTAAATATACCAATTAGCTTTTGGGAAACACCACACTACAGGACAACCCATAAGCAACAAGAAATTTTTGAAGAATATTTTAGGATAATTTATGAACCTTCCATAGGAATATATAATAAAAATATAATTACAAGTAAAACAAATAAAGTTACAAAATATATACCAACTCCAATGGGATATGTAGATGATGATGATGGGAAAGCAATTCTTAGTAGAATAAGAAATAAAAGAAACAATGAAGAGTTAAGTTTATTTTATCATCTAAGTGTTGAAATAAAGAATATAGATATTTCAATAGATAAAGACGGAGAAATAAATTATAAGTATAATGAGAACTCTATATTAAAACAAATAGTTAATTGTATAGAGTCCTTAGGATATGAATTTGACAGCATAACAAATATATATAAATTAAGAAAGTGTGGATAACCACACTTTCTTAATTTAAATTAAAAACACTATATTGTTTTAGTCATTAGAACCAAGAAATTTATCTTTAGCAAAGAAGGATAGTGAATAGATTCCAGCTATACCAACTAAAGCATAAATTATTCTGCTAAATGCAGTCATAGTTCCAAATAATGTATCAACTAAGTTAAATTGAAAAAATCCAATTAAACCCCAGTTAATAGCTCCAATTATAACTAATATAAGTGCTATCGAATCTAAAACTTTCATTAAAAACACTCCTTTTATAATAGTTTTACAATTAATAGTATAACCACAAGAATGTTTTTTATGTATTTTAAATAGTGATATTTCTATCGATTGGTTGATCTAAAGATATTATAGTATCAGTTCTTTGGATACCAGCAATAGTGTTGATTTTATTAAGTAGTATATCTTGAAGATCAGTAATATTCTTACAAACTACTTTAGCAAAAATAGAATAGTTACCTGTTGTTAAATGTAATTCAACAACTTCTTTAATCCTTGATAACTCTTCAAAAACTGAATCAAAGGAAGATGTTTTATCTACATATATACCAACAAAACAACATACGTCATAACCTAATTTAGGTAAATTTAAAAGAATTCTTGTTCCTTTTATTATACCAAGCTCTTCCATTTTTTTCATTCTTACATGTATAGTTCCACCACTTACATGACAAATTCTTGCTATTTCTAAGTAAGGAGTTCTACAATCTTTTATTAATAAATCTAGAATTTGTAGATCTAATTCATCTAATTGATATGTTAAATTTAAACTCATAGAATCACCTCTTATTAACATTTTATAATTTCTTACTATATTCTATCAAATAATTTATTAAAATAGAAGGGAATTATAATAAATTTAATAAATAAAATAGAAAATATTAATATATTAGTAATAAATGCTATTTATTGGGTTCATAGTGCACAATTCACAGTTCACAGTTTTGGGAATAAAGTAACAGGGAACAGATTATGATATAAATTGCAAAGTAATTTTCAGTTCATAGTTTATAGCTTATGAAACATATCTATTTATCGTAGCCTTTATATTCGCAATTTATTTTAAGTATTAACATGATATGGCTTGAAAATATGAAGTATTTCTTTTAATATAAGAATAGAAGCTTTTAAAGGAGGAATTATATCGTGCAAATACTTATTACTATATTATATTTTGCAGTAACTATAGGATTAATGATTTTACTATTTAATTTAGGAAAAAAATATGTATTTTCAAAAGTGAGAATAAATAAGTGGATTCCATTAGCGATAGCATTAGTTTTATTTGTAGCTCAATTTTTCTTTAAATTAAGTAACATGTGGTTAAATATGTTGCTTACTTTAGTAATAGTTTGGTTCTTTTTATGGTTTTTTGATATTCAAAATACAGGTGGACCAAAGATGAAGGAAAAGAAAATTGAAATAAGACCAAAAGCAAAACCTAATAGAGCTAAACATATACAAAATCAAAAAAAGGAAGATTAGCATATAAGTAGGACATATATTATAAAGTATTATAATATATGTCCTACTTATTTTATATTAAATATATTTTATAAAGGGTAATACATTGAAAATAAACTTATATTTTTAAGTTAGTGTCATTTATAAAAATAGGAGAACTAAATGCGATATTATCATTTTCTTCAAATACCTTTATTATATACCAGCTTTCATCTTTTTCCCTTTTATGTTCATATAAATACTTTATACTACTTAAATTTATATTTTCTATAGTCCTTATAATTTTACCCTTGTTAGTTATGATTTGTATTTCTTTTATTTTGTATTTAATATCTTCTGTAAATATCATAAACTTAAGTTTATCAGAAGTAATAAAAATTTCTTTTCCCATGAAATTATCATTTATAGTAAAGTATAATTTTAGATATCGTGATTCAGTAGAATAAGTTCGTCTTTCTCTAAAAGCAGATATAATATCTTCAGCAGAGAGACTATTACAGATGCAAACAGTTAAATTTTCGGAGTCTCCAAAATTCATTTTATGATTATCTTGGCCATTAATAGCACCTAGTTTCCAACCATCATCTAGCAAACTAAAGTAATATTTATCATGTCGTGTATATTTGTGTGATGGATTGCCATTTCCAACTTCTATAGATGTTATTAATTTATTTAATACAGGATTGTAGGGTAAAGCTTTTATATTTTTGTGAGGATGATTTATAGAAATAAATGCATCAGGATTATTCAACATCCATAAAGCTAAAACTTTTAAATCTTTAACAGCCCCTGTAAAGAAACTTGAAGAATTCATTATATTTAAATCTCCATAGAGATAAGTTTTACATTCAAATCCAACTAAAGGTAAGAAATCATCATATTTTTTTCTAACTTTAGTTGCATAAACCTTAGTACCTTGAAATTTAGAATATTTATCGTCTTTAATTGATATTTCACTAGATAAAAAAGAATTATGATCTGTTATAAACATAAAATTTAATCCAGATTTATAACCATACTCATAAGCTTCTATGGGAGAACCTTTGCCAGTTGAAAATTCTGTATGACAGTGAGGGATACCATAATAAAACTTCATATTATCTTCATCAAATTCTTTTATTTGCTTATGTTTTTTTCTTCCCAAAATAAGCTCCTTATAAATTATTACTTATTCTATATATAGTATTGAACATCTATAAATAATGACAATAATATTCACTAATGATAAAATAACTTTAAGAGAAATTAATTGGAGGAGTATAAATGTTAAAAGAATTTAATAATAAAAAGCCCATTATAGATAAATCTTGCTATATATCAGAAAGTGTTGATATAATAGGAGAAGTTGTTATTGAGAAGAATGTTAACATTTGGTTTGGAACTAGAATAAGAGGAGATATGAATAAAATTCATATTGGTGAAAATAGTAATATTCAAGAGAATTCAGTTGTTCATGTGGACTCTCATTGTGAAACTAATATAGGAAAAAATGTAACTATAGGACATGGAGCAATAATTCATGGTTGCATAATTTCTGAAAATGTTTTAGTTGGTATGGGATCAATAATATTAAATGGAGCTAAAATTGGCAAAAATACTATAATAGGAGCAGGATCTTTAGTGCCTCAAGGCAAAGAGTATGAAGAAGGAGTTCTTATTCTTGGAAGCCCTGCGAAAGTTATAAGAAAACTGACAGAGGACGAAATTAAAAGTATAGAAAAATCTGCAAATAATTATGTTGAGCTAAGCAAAAAATACTTATAAATCAGGAGGAAAAATGATTAATATAGGAGAATACAATACATTAGAAGTTAAAAGAGAAAAAGAGTTTGGGTTTTATTTAGGTGATGAAGGCAAAATTGATGTATTATTACCTAAATCGGTATCAGAAGGAAAAAATATACAAGTTGGAGAAAAAGTAGAGGTATTTGTATATAGGGATTCTAAGGATAGACCAATAGCAACATTTAAAAAGCCTTTGGTTACTGTTGGCGAAGTTGCATATTTAAAAGTAGTATTTCAAACAGAGTTTGGTGCATTTATTGATTTTGGTTTAGATAGAGACATTTTTGTACCAATAAAAGAGCAAAGATTTAAATTACATACTGGAAGCAAATATTTGTTTTATGTGTATTTAGATAAGACTGGAAGAATAGCAGCAACTACAGATGTTGAAAACTATATATTAAATGCAAAAGATGAAGAAAAAGAATTTAAAACTGGAGAAGAAGTTATAGCTCAAATTTATTCAAAAGGTCAAAGTGGAACTATTCATGTAGCAATAGATTCAAAATATAAAGGTATGATATTACCAAATGAGTATTACATAGATTTTTATCCAGGAACTGAAATGAAATTAAGAGTAAAAAGAATATATGAAGATGGGATAATAGGATTAACACCAAGAAAAACAAGGTTAAATGAAAGAGATCAAATTCAAGAAGATATATTAAAATATTTAAAAAAGAATGGTGGATTCATGCCATTTAATGATAAATCAAATCCAGATGATATTAAAGCTACTTTTAATACAAGTAAAAATTATTTCAAAATGGCTTTAGGTGGATTAATGAAGGATGGGAAAATAGTTCAAGAGAAAGAAGGAACTAGATTAAAATAAAATATTATTATAAAGAGACAGATTAATGCTGTCTCTTTTTGTATATATTTATTTATTAAGAGAAAAATATATACAAAATATAAATGAAATTTATAATAGAACTTCAATATTAATAGTAAATTTCATTAATTTAAATATTTGAATATATTTAAACAGGAGATTTATATGAAAAATATATTAAATAAAATAAATTACTCCATGT